>JAYTFA010000324.1:0-6684 GCA_043734765.1 Pseudobdellovibrio sp.
TACTGAATAACCGTAACCGAATTAAAAGACACTTTCGTAATCACTTCGATTTCTATTCCCGGGTGTAATCCCAGGTCATAAAGTCGCTGCACCAATTCAGTGTCTTTGCGGCCTGCTACGACTTCGATTTTTTGTAAGATGAATTTGTTCATAACTGATTATTAGTCCGAGGTAGCCCTAAGAGTCAAATTATTGAAAACGATTCTCAGTTACCTCTCAACCCGCTTTCAATTGGCTTTCATTTAGCTCAGAAACGCGAATATTTCAGAATAAATACCCTAGTTTTACGCCATAAGACTGAGAATTGTTTGCTGGCTCCTGAAAAAACTGGCTGCCCGACATCTGGATATCTGAATCCCCTGCGTTCCACGACTCGTAGACTAAATAAGCGTTCAGACTTTTATTAATACTCATTCCCAGATTGGCAACAAGTCCATAGCCGCCTTTTTGGTTGCTTGTGATATCGTTTAGTAAACGGCTTACTTCCGATAAACTTGATTTTACATTGCCGTAAACGGTGTAATCATATTCAAAATCGATTAGGATTTTTCCCATTACGGTCTCGAAGTTAACTCCGCCACCAACTGGAATGTAGGCCCACTTGCCCGTGCGGGTATAAAAACTCGAGCCTTCGCCCTTGTCATAAAGATAACGAAAGCCTACCCCTAAAAATAAGTAGTACGCAGAATTTAATTTGAATTCGAGGCGTGTGTTTACTTTTGTTATTATATCCTGAGTTGTTGCTGATAGCGGTACGCAGCTGCCCCCTGATATTTTACAGGCCTGTCCATCATAAACCAAGGGCCCATAAAGTAAATTTCCGTAGATCTTGCCGTTGCCGAGCGCACTTGTCCATAGCCACTCGCCCCACATACCGTAAAGCAGCCCCATGTGAGAAACAAAACCCGGCTCCGTATAGTTGTAATATCTGATTTCTCCGCCCACTGAAAAATTTTTTGGCTCTTCGCGCTCTCGTTCTTTAATTGTGCTTTTTTTGGAATCCTGGGCCTCAGATAAACTGCAAATACCTAGACAAACTGTTAGCAGCATTGCGATCAGACTTTTCATATCAGCTGAGATTACTTTAACTTGCAATCCTAAGTCTAGATTTTTTTTGGCACTTAAAGTAAATCGACTTTAATCCCGAACTTATAAAGGTGAGAATAAAGCCCAACCTCCAATTCGTCCTCGTTATTTCATTTTTTACATATCAAACTGTAATAGCTGAGGTTTTACACTGGCCGCAACTTTGTAAAGACGGCGAACTGCACATATCAAATAAGAGTTCTGGCGACCTGTCATTTTGGTTGCAAAAATTCGGCAAAAATTTAATCAGTGAAACGGAGTTCACAGTAGGCTCCGAGACTCAAGTGATCGTCCCGCTCGATCCGATATCAGAGGACCAACGCTATTCGCTTTTGAACTTAAACCAAAACGCAGCCGTCAACGTTCAGTACAAATGTAATGAGTTGCTCTATTCCGCCAGTAGTATCGAAGGCGGTGATCTCACTTTTAAAAAAGCAAATCTGAGCCTTGATCAACTTTGGATACAAAATCTGTACACCGGAAAAAATGAATTTAAAATTGAGTTTGAGGATACAGAACACAATAAGATCACTGCAGAAATTCTGAAATTTACGGCTTTGCAATCGCTTTTATATGACGTGCCGAAATCAGCAAAGAATTGGTCCTATGTTAAAATCAGTGCTTCGCACAAATATTCCGTTTTCAATCTGAGCACAAAAGGAAATGAAATTCCTTTTGCTGTTCTGCCGCAGAAAAGTCAAGTCGAAGAATCCGCTTTTTATTTTTTAGTAGGACCCCGAACCGGCACGTCCGATTCATTCATCGTTAAAATTAAAGATGAAAAAATGGTGGAGCGGGCACGGGACCTGATCAGCAATCCGCAAAAAGAAAAAATGCTCTTTGCAAGAATACAAAAAGATCATCAGGGTTTTAATCGAAATTGGTCCAAATCGGAAAAAAGCTTTTGGTCATGGTCGACAGTTGAAGTCACTAATTTTGCAGATCTGGGTAGCACCGCCTGCAACGGAATCCCCCAGGTGGTTGAGGATCGTATGGATCATTGGGTTGAGGACCCCGGACAGATTTGCTTTTGGAATTATCGTGTAAAAAAAGAACTTACGGCCATAGAAGTATCTACGGGTCTATAGCCCGACTTCCGAACTGGCGCTCTGCCCTTGAGTTTCCTCAACACTAACCCGAATTTTCTGAATTCCGAGTTCTTTCATCTTTTTAAAAATATTTTTTGCAAAAATTAACGACAGATTTTCAACGCTGGTATTTGTGATAGGCAACCAGATGGTTTCCAGTGCGGGAAATGAATAAAATCGATCACGGAAATGAATATCGTAGTTTTTGCCGTTCTGGCTGAGTTGGCGCTTCATATCCGGATGTTTTTCAGGCAAAAGTATATGCTCGTCCCACACATCACATTGATCTTTTATAATTTTCTTCAGAATATTAAAATCAATCAGGTAACCCTTGCCTTCACTGGCCGCATCAGCTACGCAAAAGAGATCGACTGCAACCTGATAATTATGCCCATGCAGCATCTCGGCCGAATTTTCATCAAAAATAAGAAAATGTGCAGAAGAAAATTTGAAATTTTGTTTGGCTAAATGTAAGGTGGTTGCTTGCATAAGGGGTAAGCTAGCATGAAATATGAATTGAAACAGCAATTTCGCATTGAGTCCGCACGTTTTTTGCCCAAACTACCGAAAAAACACCCCTGCTCTAATATGCATGGTCACAGTTTTAAAATAATTTTGAAACTCGTGGGCGAAGTAGATCCCGAAATCGGATGGGTTATGGATTATCATGAGATTTCAAAAGTTATGAGTCCGTTGCTTTTGCAAATTGATCATAAAGTATTAAATGATGTGGTGGGCCTTGAAAACCCCACTTCCGAATTGTTGGCTAAATGGCTCTATGAAAATGTATTAACCCGTATTCCAATTTTAAAATCGGTTACAATTATGGAAACTAACGATACGGAATGTACATATCCTGTTCTGTGATTTTAAATAAAATTTCCGTTAACTCGGACCTGTTTACTTATAAAACTATTTAAGTTTTCCGCCAAAATCGTATTTTTAGAATAAAGCATCACAATGGTACTGCCCATTCGGAACATTCCCAGCTCATCGCCTTTTTTAATTTGCAGATTGACGTAATTTTTCTCTTTTACAACACTCGATAAAAGTTGATTGCCGCTAATTTCCGGATCAAATGAAAGAACAATCTTACCCACATTTGTAGCTCCGACAAACATCACTCCCACCAGGCCCCGCTCCGTCTCGATTTCAACCAACACGCGCTCATTAACGGAAAAAATTTCGTGAATATTATCGGTGGACCAGGGATTTACCGGCCACAGGGCGCCGGGTATATGCACCACTCTTTTTATTTCGCCATCTACCGGAGAATGCACGCGGTGATAGTCGGTCGGGCATAAATAATAAGTTAAAAAAGAACCGTCATCATATTTTTCGCGCCAGTTTTTATCTCTCGTAAAAGTATCAAGAGAGTAAGTTTTGTTTTTTGCCTGAATCAGTTTACCTGCGGTGATTTTCGCTGCTTGTGTAATAACAGAGTCTGCTGGGTGCACCGCCCAGGTTGTGCCGATAGGACGTATTCCGGGCTTCAGCCGTCTAACGAAAAACTCTCCTAAACTAGGATACATTTCGACCGGTAGTTCAGCTTCCTCCAGATTTATCCGATAGGTTTTTGCAAATTTTGCAATGATCAACTTGTTCAGAAAGCCAGGCAGTCTGATATGAACGAGTTGGCCGATAATATAACTTAAATGGTTCTTAGGTAAAAATCTGGTTATTGCTGACATAGGGTGATCTTGCTATATTCTTTCTGAAATGTCGAAGATTTTTAAAGACCTCAAATTACCGATTGACCAGGAACTGACGGAGCACTTGGCTTGGCTTATGCCCGAGCATGGTGAATTCCGCATTTTAAGAAAATCCGTTGATGCCAGAAAAAAACACTCTCCGCACTTTGTGTACACCGTGGAGGTTGCGGAAAAAGAGGAAATACTTAAGCTCGAAAAATTTGAACTGCAACCAATTGGCAAACTGCCAGCTGATTTTCAAAAGCCTATTATTATCGGCTCGGGGCCGGCCGGATTATTTGCAGCCCTCCGCCTGGTCGAAAGAGGCATTCCCTGCAGATTGTTCGAGCGCGGCAGCCCCTCAGCCGATCGAATCAAAGGAATCAATAGATTCTGGCGTTATGGCGAACTCGATACCCGAAACAATGTCTGTTACGGTGAAGGCGGCGCCGGTCTTTACTCCGACGGAAAATTAATTACGCGGATAAAATCAGAACATATTCCGTATGTGCTTAATCGCCTTGTGCAATTCGGTGCTCCGCCTGAAATTCAATGGCTTTCAAATCCGCATGTAGGAAGTGATAAAATCCGAAGAGTCATTCCTAAAATGCGCGATTTTTTAATCAAACACGGCTGCGAAATATTTTATAATACGCAAATCACCGGATTAATTTACGGTGATAAATGTATTAAAGGCGTAAAAACCGAGCGCGGTGAAAATCATTATTCAAATCATGTGATCCTGGCCACAGGTCATTCGGCTGAAGACATGCTCAATCACCTGATTGAGTCTGATGTTTGTGTTGAAGGTAAATCTTTTGCAATGGGTTTACGAATTGAACATACGCAAAAAGAAATCAACGAAATACAATACCGCCAATTTGCAAACCACCCGAAGCTGGGTTCAGCCAACTACAAACTGGCTCACCATGATGATGGCACCGGAATCGGTGTTTACAGTTTTTGTATGTGCCCCGGCGGATATGTGCTTTCCAGCGGCACATCGAAAGACAGCATAGTTTGCAATGGAATGAGTAATTTCAATCGCAACTCTCCTTACGCCAATGCCGCCATAGTTGTGAGCATCCAACATGAGGCGCATTTCGGAAGTGACCGCATGGGCGGAATGAAGCTTCGGCGCGAACTCGAGACCCGGGCTTTTGATGCGGTTCAGAATGCAGGCGGAACAAAAGAGATGCCGGTGCAGGATCTTAATTCATTTTTAAAAAAATCATCCAAAAATAATGTGAGTGAGACCTCTTCACCTTCCGGAATAAAAACGGTGCGGCTGGATCAGATTTTACCTGATTTCATGTACAGTAAATTAACTGAAGGAATTGAGAAATTTAATCTGAGCATGAAGGGTTTTATTTCTGATAATGCAAAACTTTACGGAGTGGAATCCAGAACCTCTTGCCCGCTCCGCGTAACCCGCGATGAAGTAACTCTGCAGAGTGTGTCGCATACCGGGCTTTATCCCTGTGGCGAAGGCGCAGGCTATGCCGGCGGAATTACCTCAGCCGCCTGTGATGGCATTAAGTGCGCAGATAAAATATTAGAGAGTTTATCTTAAGCTGTTCCAAAATTGGCGGATTTCAGTGATCTTATCATCGTTTATACTTTTAGGATGGTAAACCAGAACGTTGGCTTTAGAATTCACAAATCCGATTGAGGCAAAACGAAAGTAGGCATTTTCTTTTTTCTTTGGTGCCACTTTATCCGCAACCAGCACTTCGCAGACATTTCCTTTTTTGGATTCCACGACTTTAAAATTTTTCACTTCAAAAACCTTGGATTTATTGACTGCAAATATTTTCTCAACGTAATCCATGCATAAATCTTTATCCACTTTAGTGGCTTCTGTTTTAAATTGGTAGAGATCGATCATTTTTAAATCGTGGGACGTAAAGTAAACACGATCAATAACACCGCGGAATTCTGAAATTTTACCTACATCTGAAAATTTAAACATATCGGGAGTATGAAATACAATATCATGTTTGGATTTTATGATCTCATCTGCAGCAAACACCTGTAATGAAAGTAATAATAATAAAATCATTGGTTAACCTTATCCATCGGTTTTTTATCCGCGGCCCCGCCTGAATTGGTTTTTTGATATATTTTATCCATGATGCCTTTTTCTTCGGATTTGGAAATTTTCTTTATACCGATATCCAGCGCAACTGCACTATCTGTATACTTACCTTTGATATCTTTTGCATCGCTGTTGAAACTGATGATGATTTCATTTTTATCGGTGTTGAAGCATACTTTTTTAACCTCAACGGCATCTTTATAAAGCCCCAGCATCGGCCCCTGCCAGATATTCGAATTGAGCATAATGGCACCTGAACGAAAATTTATTTCTATTATAGCAAAGACATCCTGAAACATCACTTTGCCTTCCCCGCCCAGCTTGAGAGGAAGCTCACGAAATAATGGTGGCAGTTTGTTTTTTAATTCCGCATGCTCTTTGGCGCTGCTGATGCAGATCATTTCGGCAAATGCGTTTAATGAACTCAAAAAAATAAATAATGATAGATAAATTGGTTTCATAATCTAAATTCAGTGTATCTGAGAAAATTATGAATTGGAACTGGCACTTGGCCCAGCTTTAAAAAAAAGGACATAATCTCATTTTGAGACTATGTCCTTAAAATAATTTCGGCTAAATAAGATTAAGTCCGAACAGGTCTGCGTGTTTCTGAAGAAGGTCTTCTTGAAACCGTTTCAGTTCGTGTGCGAGGTCTGTCAGAGCTGTCATCGGAATTCCAAGATTTAAAACCAGCTGACGGACGACTGTCCGGACTGCTTTC
>JAYTFA010000325.1:0-3458 GCA_043734765.1 Pseudobdellovibrio sp.
TAAAGGTGTATGTCACCGACTTTAACTCAATTTGACGGATTTAATTATTTCGTCGGACAGCTCGGTTTCCTTCACCATTCTCGAAAGTAAAACGGCTCCAACTGCCTGTGAAATCATTCTTAACGCTAATTCTTTTTTTTCGGCTGCCGAACCCGCATCAGATAAATGCGCCGCCAGAAAATCCGCCCATTTGTTCAAGTACTTGTTGATCATTTCGTTTGATTTCTTTGTGCCACGATAAATTTCAGAAGCTAAAGATGGAATGATACAGCCTTTTTCCGGCAGGTCGCGATGAACACTGCCGGTGTATCGGTTCATCACAACTTTTATTTTTTCTTCAGGTGACAAATGATCCGTATCTTTCATAAAGCCGTTTCTAGAATGTTTAAAGGAGTGTTCTAGGACTTGTTCGAGCAGATCCGTTTTAGATTTGAAATGTGAATAAAAACCGCCTGCAGTTAACCCTGCTTCTTCCATAATTTGATCAATTCCGGTAGCTGAAAAACCGTTTCTCTTAAAGAGTCGCGAAGCTACATTTAGAATTCGCTCTTTAGATTCGATTTTCTGCAGGGTTTTAAGATTCATCAAATACCTGATCAATTCTTTTACTTAACCAATCGCGGGCCTCTGTGTTCATTGTATGTCTCATATCTTTAAATTCGACAAATTCACCGCGTGGGTTTTTCGCTTTAAGCGATTGAAAACTGGTAAAGGCACTCTTAAAGGTGATAATTTCGTCATCACTACCATGAATCGCATCAACAACCGTGTCGAGCACAGGTGGATAATCCTGAGGCCTGTAGGCCGCCCCAATAGCAACGATGCGTTCGACTTTTGTCAAATAGGGCAAAAGGTGCGGCACAAAAAAAGCACCTTGCGAAAATCCAATTAAAATTTTCCTTCTATTTTGTAAATTTAGATGCGTAAGAAGATCGTTCACCGCCTTGGCTGCAACCTGCGGATGTATATAAGTTGTATTATTCGAAAAATCAGAAAAGTACCAACCAAAGGCTGGCTTCCAGATACCGTCTTTGTTTTGGGGAATAGGAAACGGGCCGTTTATAGCTAAAACTTCATATTTATTATTAGGATCAGGATAAGCTCTTTTTAAAAAGGCACTGGAACTGTCTGCAAATCCATGGAAAAATATTAAAAGTGGCCTATCTTCTTGAGTGTTCAAGTGTATGTAGCTAATTGGAATTTCTACACTAATTTTAAACTGTTCAATATCATTCATTATTATTTATACCTTTAATTGATTTTTACAAAATCATATATTACGATCGTAATATATGAAGCAACAGACATCAATCCCTAAATTAGACCCTCCTGGCGCCGGAATTCCATGGCCTCAAAAAATGATACTCAGATATATTGTGGCGCCGTTCGTTGCCGCAAAGACTGACTGGTCACTTTCAGAAGAAAGATTTCATAAAATCACAAAAAAGATTTTACGGGAAATCGAAGGCCTCAGTGAAACCGACCTTTCTACAAAGATTTTAGTTCCACCACAACGCGGATTGGAAGACAGCTCCAGATACTGGTCCATCGCAATGGTTCTTGAACATCTTGTCATTGTTGGAAGCGGCATATCCTATGCCATAACAGAGCTCTCATTTAACAGAATTCCCGATGGCAAAGCCGATACTGCAGCAGTTAAGCCGCTCGGTCTGATGTCTGCAAAACAAAGCTTAGAGGAATTTGAAAAATTCACGGATACGAGTTACAAAAAATTAATTTCGTCTGTAAAAGATAAAAATTCAAAACTAAAATTTAAGCATCCATGGTTCGGAATGATCAATGCAAAGCAATGGTTTTGGGTGATAACAATTCATCACGGATTGCATTTAAAACAAATTCGGGAAATCAAAAAAAGACTTCCCTTGGTTCAGAAAAAAGGTGGCGGGGTCTTACGATAAGCCGAGTTCTGTTCTTCGCGCTGATTACCACGATCTCTTACGCGATTCGACGACCATTCCTCTAGGCGTTTAATTACTTAAACGCTCAAGCGATCTTACCCGAAAGCCTCGAACGAGCCGTTCTTTAAAGTCCTTGATTTAACTCAAGTCTTTCGCTCTCCTATTTGATCTTGCTTCACACAGAGTTTGGCTGTTTTCACTCCAGCAGCTCCCTAAAAATCTCCCGTTCCCGATTTTAAGATCAATGCCCTGGATATTCTTTCTGTTCCACTGTTCCTCACCTTGCGGCGGAGGGGCGTTACCCCCTGTGTTGCTCAATGAAGCTCGGACTTTCCTCTCCTTTTCAGATTTAACCCTGAAAAGCAGCGATCATCAGTAAGACCCCTGCTAATTGTTGTAGCAAACCAGATCTGTAATTACAACCCAAGACTTAAAGCTACTTGCTAAATACGCCTGAGACATTTAAAAGTAAAAGACAGTCCTTAAAGGAGATTTTTATGAAATTTTTAATTGCAATTTTTGCATTTTTTTTAGCCCTTGGATTAACAATTAAAACTGTAGCCAGCGAGCCTGAATCTGCCTGCACGGCGGAGACCGCAAAATGCGCCGAACAAGTTGACGCCCATCATGCAAATGCTGGCAATAACGATCTGTCAGCAAAAATGAATTCCCTCTTTCCCGAAAAACAAAAAATCGCGAAACTGGCGACCCGCCCTTCAACTATTGAACTTACGGCTCCGAAATTTTTATCAAAAATTTCCGGCGCTGCAAAACTTCAGTGGAAAGAAGCCAACGGCGCAAATGCCTACCATGTGCAAGTGGCTACAGATCCGAATTTTAAGTGGTTGGTTGCTGAAGATCATTTTGTAAAAACAAATTCTTTTGAATTTAATAAGACTGAAGCCGGACACAAATATTTCTGGAGAGTTGCCGCTTTCAACACCGATAACGATTCTTCATATTCTAAATCCAATTTTTCGAGTTCTGTTTTTTTAGCAAAGTAGGGAGCAAAAATGTCACGCGTTGATAATGAAATATTGCACAGCCAAATGAACTGGCGCTACGCCTGTAAAAAATTTGATTCCACTAAAAAAATCCGCGAAGCCGACTGGAATATATTAGCTGAAACACTTCGCCTTGCGGCTTCTTCTTACGGGCTGCAACCTTGGAAATTTGTTGTTGTTCAAGATCCCGAAGTCAGAAAACAATTATTGCCGTTATCCTGGGGGCAAACACCGGTTGTGGACGCTTCGCACTTTGTAGTTTTAACCTACAAGGAAAAAATGGACGAAGCTCACATTGAAAAACTTGTTGAGCAAACGGCGAAGACACGTGGCATTGATATGACAACGTTAGACAAATTCAGAGCCACAATGCTGGGTGACCTCGTAAAAGGCCCACGTTCGGAAGTTATCGGCTGGTGGGCACAGCGACAAACTTATATTGCGATGGGTTCATTCCTAACAACTGCAGCGCTAATGGAAATCGACACTCTTCCTATGGAAGGATTAGATCCTGCAGGCTATGACAAAGTATTAG
>JAYTFA010000326.1:0-4070 GCA_043734765.1 Pseudobdellovibrio sp.
CACGCCGAAAGAAGAAGTAAAAATACTATAAAATAATTTATTTTAGCCTGAGCCATGATACCCCCCGAAAATGCCGTATAACCTAATCTCAGCGAAATCAGTAACCCAAAATGAAACCACTTACAAATCAAAATTTGGCTCTTTCCGAAGATGTCATGCTCATGTCATGTTTACGAATTTCTGTGCTTGAAAATTAATTAGAGTTGCCGGTAGTCTAATGACTCTAGTTTAAATTTCAAAAGGAGCCTCAATTGGAAGAAATCGAAGTGCCGCTCGAGAAAACACAGGAAAACATCCACGAAGCCGCCCACCACGCGCAAGATAATTGGATTACTAAAGTTGCTTTGTTTTCAGCTCTGGTTGCAGTAGCCGCTGCTGTGGCAGCTTTATTGGCCGGGCACCACTCGAATGAGGCCATGATTTCACAGATTAAAGCCTCTGATTCGTGGAGTTTTTTTCAGGCTAAAGGTATTAAATCCGCAATTTTACAAAATAAAATGCAGATTTTAACCGAGCTCGGCAAGCACTCAAACGAAGCCGACCAGGAAAAAATTAACGATTATAAAAAAGAACAGGCCGAAATTACTGAAAAAGCCAAAGAGTTTGAACATGAGTCTGAGCATCACCTTAAGGTACATGAGGTACTGGCCCGCACAGTTACCTTATTTCAGGTGGCTATCGCCATAGCTGCCATTACGGTTTTAACACGTCGTAAAAAGTTTTTATTTTTTAGTTTAGGATTCAGTCTATTAGCAATTATATTTTTTGCGCAGGCTTTTTTAACTAAAATTTAAACTATCCAGCGATCAAATGGAACCAGCTCGCTGGATAGCAAAACTTCATTTATTTTTTAATTGTAATGTAATGCCAGACGCCACCGATGCCATCTCCGGCGTCTGCTGCAGGCCCTCGATCATAAGCATAGGCGTATACAGGCCGTCCTTCATAAGTTAATTGCACGTTTTTATTTTCTCTAAGGATAGTGGCAAAAGGAGCCTGCAATTTATTCACTTCTTCAGACGTCAATAAATAAGGCGGCCAAATTTCAGTGCATTTAACAGTGCAGACAGGAACCTTTTGATTTTGATCCAGGTCAAAAACATAAAGTGTGTTGCCCTTAGTATCGGCCAATAGATTCTCCCCTTCCTCGTTCACTGAGACAGTTGTTAGTTTAAGTTCAGGGGCTTCAGCCTGCTGAGCTTTTGCTTGGAAGGTAACAATAGCCAATAGGGTTACGATAACATATTTCATTTTTTTTCCTTTGTTAGGATGTCTTAATTGATCATCCGACAAAAATAAATTTAAATGAATACCGAATGAATTTGCACTTCATTCAACTGATTTAGTTGATGGGTAATGATAGGTTTACTGATTTTTATTTGCCAAGGATGATTTATAATAGATATGAATAATACCGATGGGATCGGTAGAAAACTTCTCTTGAACACTTAACCTGTTAGCTAACTCTTGTCCTTGAAATTTAGTAGCCATCACGGTTTTAGCCAACTGTGGATCGAAGCTCAATTTCTGATATCTTACAGTGCACATCATCTGGGTGGTATTTGAGAGACAATTCAAATCTCCGTATTCGGAAACCAGATCACCGCTGTTGTTATTCAGTACTCCTGAAAATTCGATTGTATTTTTAATTCCGGTCAACTCTTCCGGCACCATATAACGAATTGTAGTTACATCATCGACGTCCTGAGTGATGGACATTTTTTTTATTTTAAAAATTGATGAAGATTTCAAGTCGTTTTGAGATGTTGGCACTTCATAGGTTGCTTCCTTAAGCCCCGCAAAGCTTAATGAGGATAAGAATACAACTGTAATTAAAAAGAATTTTTTCATACTGTACCTGCTTTTGCATAGTGAGTTGAGCGACCTTGGCCTATCCTTAGCACGAGATTTTTTTGAAATAAAGATCTTAAATCTCGGTTGGCAGTTATTTCAGAGGTGGAGAAAAGCTTTAAAACCATTTTAACCGAAATAAACTGGTTTTTATCCAAAAACTGCATAATTTGAATCTGGCGCGAATTGAGTCCCAGTTCCAACAGCCCGGTGAGCTCGTATTTTAACGGCATGGGAACAGTTTTCAATTGTGGCTCATTGCCTGTAGAAGTTTCCAACAGGTTAACAACCTTAGCAGTTAAAGAGTAACCCACCTCGGAAGTTTCAATAATTCTGCCGTCCTCACTTAATATTTTTCTCAAGGCAGAAAATGACGAGTAAATTAACGAGTCATGTCTGAGGGGATCATAGCTGTATCCCCACACTGAATTAACAAGGTCTTCTTTGCTCGTATAACCCTGAGCAAGCTTTGCGATGATTTTGTAATTCAGCGTAGAGAGCTCCCCGGGCTTATGAAATATTCCATCACTAGTTATGTAGGTTATGCTTTTAGGTTCAAAATTTAATAAAATATATTTTTCACCTTTAGCAATATCAAAAAATCTATACAACCAACTGAAAAATCCGGTTTCTAAAATAATTTTGCGCGCGGACTTTGAATTATGTTCGGCTTTTTCAAGTAAATGATGAATTTCATCATCCGAGAGCTGAGAAGATGCGTTTTTCCAAGAAGCATTGCGGGATAGAATGTTATTATTTTTAATATTATTGAATTTTAGACTTAATTCATGGAGACGTTTTACCAAGATTTCAGGTGCTTCTTGTTTCAACAAGGTCTCAATAACTTTGATCTCTAGGCCAATAAACTGCATTTCATAAGTATGATCGACGAACTCCAAGCATCGTCTTCCTGAGCGTATGTAATGCATACAGGTATTGGGTTCGTTTTTCAAAAAATAGATTTCAGCCCAGCGCAAATTAAAACGGGCTTCCTGTCTGCGATTCTGATTCTGAAAAATAGTATTTGATATATCATTCAACTTTGCCATGGCTTGCCGCCATTCGCCCCTCAAGGTGAGCTGCCTGACGTGTTCCAACCCCAAATTAGCGCCCGAGAAACTGTCAATCTGTTTTTGATTTTTTGAATAGGAGATTAATTTTTGGTAAGACTCATTTAAATTAATGCCATATTCGCAGCTTAAAACCATGCTGGAAATCTCGATTGCGTTGATCAACGCCTGATTCTTTAATTTAACCGAATTTTTCAGAGCTTCTGCAAAGTAGCTCAGGCCCTCATTAATACGCCCATTTTGAATCAGGTTGTTTGCAAGAAGATCCTGTGAAAGGGCGCGCATCCAGAAATCATGAGTGCCGATAGCCGAAGCTAGGGATTTCTCGCTCCAGATAAGCGATTTTTCGAACTTGCCGAGAAAAAATAAAAAAAATGAAATGCCTTGCTCCACCAAAAACCTGATTTCGGGGTCTTTATGCTCACTTTTTTTTGACAGCACCCGATTTAGAATAAGATACTTTTTGGCCCGAACGTACTGAGATCTTCTCGTCCATGCCAGTGCCAAAAAGAAATAGGAATAGGACTTCTGCACCGGCGTCAGCTTCAGTTTGTGCACACTATAAAAGGCTTCAGCTTCCTGAATTCTTCCCAGAAAGCTCAGGCTTCCTATTATATAGGAAAATAGCTCCAGTTCGATCTTGCTCTGGTCCTCATAGGTCTTTTGGAGAACCTGTTGGTAATCACCTTTATAAAAAAGCTCTTTAATTAAACCCATCAAATCCCATCATATACTCTAGTTGGTCTTAGTAGAATAACTTTATGAATTCCTTTAAATTCATTTTTGTAAAGGAGTAGAGCTCCGGTTTAAAAGACTTGAGGATGTCAGAAAAATAACAGTGGTGTAATTTTTCTAAAATCTTTCAGCTCTTAAATCAAGTTCTAGTTCAAAAATTTTAAATTTTAGGAGATTTGCAATGAACAAGTGGACAAGCCTTTGGGGGGCGTCGCTATTTCTTTTCGGTTGTAGTTATAACGAATCGAAAATTAATGGCGAAAAAGCACCTACATTAACGCAGAAAATTACAGCTCCGGAACAGATCACGTATAAACTCGTTCATGAAGCCGTATTGCTGAACGCGTGTTTGAAGTGTCATTCGACCGCTGGCGGCACCAAGGGTGGCATCAACTTAGAAAATTATCAAAACGT
>JAYTFA010000327.1:0-10680 GCA_043734765.1 Pseudobdellovibrio sp.
GTTTTATTAATTCAATCTGGCTTTCGTTAAAAGGATTTATTCAGGAAATCGGTTATATTTCAATTTTTGCAGGGCAAAGTGTAAGGCTGCTTTTCGCTAAACCTTATCGCTATGGTGAAATATTAAAACACATAGAGTTCATCGGAAATCAGTCTCTGGGAATTATCACACTCACAAGTATTTTTACCGGCCTTGCGCTTTCATTTCAGGTTTATCTCGGTTTTAAATTAGTTAACGCCGTGGATTTGGTGGGGCCTACGGTTGCCCTGGGAATTTCGCGGGAATTAGGTCCGGTCCTAACAGGTCTTATCGTGTCGGCGCGTGCCGGCGGCGCCATGGCCGCACGCCTGGGAACTATGCGGGTTAATGAGCAAATGGATGCTCTGGATGTCATGGGCATCAATATAAAACAATATCTCATCGCTCCGCGTATTTTAGCGGCGGTAATTTGCATGCCGCTTTTGACTGCGCTGTTTGATTTTATGGCGATGGTGGGTTCCTGGTTTCTCTGCATAAAACTTGTGGGTTTGGATCATGCGGTCTTTATGTCGAAAATCCGCGACACCGTGGAAATCCGGCACATCAATGAAGGACTTTTAAAATCCGCCATCTTCGGACTTATGTTTGCCGTCATCTGTACCTACAAAGGTTTCAACACCACAGGTGGTGCAAAAGGCGTGGGCGAAGCCACTAATCGCGGTGTAGTTGTTAGCATGGTTATTATTATTATTCTTGATTATTTCCTGATGAATTTTATCCGTATATTTTACGTTTTTACGGGGATAGGTCAATGACACCGGATAAGGATCAGCAATACGCCGTAATTCTGGATGATGTCAAAAAAACTTTTGACGGAAAAGAATTCGTTTTAAAAGGCATTGATCTGAAAATTCCCAAAGGAAGCCTTACTTCCATCATCGGTTTCTCGGGAACAGGTAAAAGCGTTGTGCTCAAACACATGCTGGGATTGTATCGCCCGACTTCCGGTAAGGTAACGGTTTTAGGAAAAGATCTGGGCTCACTTGATGATAATAGTTTAACACAATTCAGATGCAATTATGGTGTTTTATTTCAAAGTGCAGCCCTGTTTGATGATATGACTGTACTTGAAAATGTTTGCTTTCCTCTTGAAGAGCATCGCAGGAATTTATCAAAAGACGAAGTTGTAAAATTAGCTTTGGAAAAACTCCGGATGGTGGGTCTCGATACGAAACATAATCATAAGTTACCGAGCCAGATTTCGGGTGGTATGCAGAAGCGAACTGGTCTAGCCCGAGCCCTCGCCCTAGATCCAGAAATTTTGATCTACGATGAACCGACCACAGGATTAGATCCCATTCTTACGGAAATGGTAGATAATTTAATTCTGGAAACACATAAGGCTCGTCCCGGAACAACGTCAATAATGGTTTCACATGATCTGCATGCGGCTTTTCGAATTGCAGATTTTGTCGTGATGCTGGATGCGGGAAAAGTTTTATTAGCGGGCACGGCCGATGATTTTTATAAATCCGAGCTTGAGCTCGTGAGAAAATTTGTTGATAAAGGTATAAAGCATTAAATATTTACATCTTGGAGACCTTGAGTGAATTTTTTGAAAACACCGGAATTTAAAGTTGGACTTTTTGTTGTCGGCATCGGGGCTTTGATAGCATTTATGTCCATGCAGGTGAGTGATGATCCCAGCTATTTAGGTCGATCTAAAAAGGCCTGGTTTTTATTACCGAATGCAGCAGGTCTGGTAAAAGGTTCTGCTATCAAAGCGGCTGGAATTCCGGTGGGAGCTATTAAAGAAATCAAATTACAGGACGGTCAGGCACGTGTTGAAGTTACGGTTATGACAACTGTGGGTTTAACCCGTTCAGCAGCTGTTGCCTTAAAATCCAATGGTATTCTTGGTGACAAAAGCGTTGAGGTTTATCCCGGCACAGTCGGTGATCCTGAATTAGAGGATGGCGGCCAGATTTTAAATGTGAAGGCCGGCGGCGGACTTGATGATGTGATGGGACAGGTTTCTGAACTAGCCAGTTCTCTGAAGGATGTTGCAAAAAATTTAAAGGAAGCCGTATCTGATGACGGCACAAACAAACATGTTTTAGGACGTATCGTTTTAAATATTGAAAAACTGACTGCAGATCTCTCGCAGATTACCGGCGAAAACAAAGAACAGATCGGCGAGATCGTTGATCAGGTTAACAACATAACGTCCACTTTAGATGAATTAATCAATGATGAAAGCGATAAAGGCTTCAAGAAAACCTGGAAAACCAGCATGGAAAGGTTAAATTCTTCCATGAAAAATATCGATGACATTACTTCTAAAATCAATCGCGGTGAAGGTACGATCGGAAAATTGATCTCCGATGAGCAAACGGCGGAAGATGTGTCTACCGCCATCGAGGGCATCAGCGGTTTGGTTGATACGGCAAGCAAAGTTCAGACCGGGATCGATTTCAACTCTTATTACCTCAGCGCAGTAGGGGCGGCGAAAACTTCCATCGGTGTGACGATTCAGCCAGGCCTCGATCGATATTATTACCTGGGAATTATTACGGATCCTGCCGGAGTTGTTGAAACAACCGATTACAGCACCACGGTAGGCAGTTCGCCCCCGAATACTTTTTCAGAAACCAAAACGTTTAAATCTAAAACCAAGCTGAGTCTTTATTTTGCTAAAAACTTTTTTAACTGGACTTTAAAAGGCGGCTTGATCGAAGACACCGGCGGTATCGGTGTGGATTATCTTATGATGAATCAGAACCTTCGAGCCTCTGTTGAAGCTTTTGATTTTCAGAAAATGCAATTACGGGCCAGCCTTAATTACAAATTATTCTACGGTTTTTATCTGACTGCCGGTTATAACGATATTTACAATAAAAGAAGCGCCAACTCGTTGTTTATGGGAGCCGGATTATTCTTAACAAATGATGATTTAAAACTTCTGCTTTCAAGGTCGCCGTTCTAAATGCGCACACTCGTAAGCACTTCAGATAAAACGGGTTTGATCGAATTTTTAAAACCGTTTGTAGAACTGGGCCTGGAATTGGTTTCTACCGGCGGCACTTACGAATATTTAAAAAAAAATAATTTCAATGTGGCGGAAGTTTCGGAAGTAACAAAATTTCCGGAAGTTCTCGATGGGCGGGTTAAAACACTTCATCCCACTATCCATATGGGGCTTTTGGCCGATAAAAGCAATCCGCAACATATGGCACAACTTAAAGAACACAACGTTAAAGCCTTTGATATGGTTATCGGCAATTTGTATCCTTTTGAAAAAACGGCACTGAATAAAAAATCCACATTTGAGGACCTGATCGAGAACATCGATATCGGGGGGCCCAGTTTTCTGAGAGCTTCGGCAAAAAATTATAAATCGGTAATCATTTTATCTTCGCCGTTGGACTATGCCTGGGTACAACAGAAAATTATCAGTAACACTTTAAACGATGATGACAAAAAACGCCTGGCACTCAAGGTTTTTTCACTGACGGCCTATTACGATTCGCTCATCGTGAATAAATTAGCGGAAAACAAAGAAGACCTCGAGTATTTAAACATTCCCCTTAAAAAGAAAATGCACTTACGCTACGGCGAGAACGCCCATCAGCAGGCGGCTTGGTATATAAATCCGCTGGAAGCGGCAAATCTCGGCGATATTGAAATTCATCAGGGCAAAGAACTTTCCTACAATAACTTATTGGATTTGGACGCGGCCGTTAATTTGGTTAAATTATTTGAATCGCCGACCTGTGTGGTGGTTAAACACAACAACCCCTGCGGTGCCGCCACAGCCCATGATGTTAAAACAGCAGCACAAAAGGCCATTCAGTCCGACCCAAAAAGTATTTTCGGCGGAATTATCGCCATCAACAAACCGGTAGACCTTGCAACCTGCGAACTCTTCAAAGACATTTTTCTGGAATGTATTGTGGCACCTGAATTCAGCGCTGAAAGTCTGAAGTTTCTATCATTGAAGAAAAACCTGAGAGTTCTCACGCTTAAATCTCTTAATGTTTCAAATGCTTCCCATTTAAGTTATAAATCTATTTCCGGTGGAGCTCTTATACAGCAAGCCGATTCCTTTTTAAGGCCGGACTGGCAGTTCAGAGGAGAAAAACCATCACAAGATATGCTTCAGGATATGGTCTTCGGCGAAAAGGTGGCGGCTGCGCTTAAAAGTAACGCGATAGCCATCGTTTATAAAGGGCAAACTGTCGGCTTAGGTATGGGGCAGGTCAATCGTGTTGATGCCGTTAAGCACGCAGTAGAAAGAATGCTCGACTGTAAATCCCGTTTTAATATTGATCTTTCCGAAGTTATTCTGGTCAGCGATGCCTTCTTTCCTTTTGCCGACTCGGTGGAGTTGATTGCAAACTACGGAATCAAATGGATCGTTCAACCCGGTGGTTCGGTTCAGGATGAAAAAGTATTTGAGGCGGCTGAGCAAAAATCAATAAATATGATCATTACCGGTAGAAGGCATTTTAAACACTAGTTACTTGTTAGGAAATTATGTATTTAGAAAAAAATTCTGAAAACAAATGGCTCGTTAAAGCAGAAAATAAAATTCTGGGGCCTTATAATTTCGATCAGATTATCGATTTGATTCGCCGAAAACAAATTTCGCTTATTGATGAAATACGTGACCCCGAAACCCGCTGGCTGTATGTCCGTGAAAATGCGGAATTTAAAAATATTGTTGAAGAAATGCGTAAAGAAATAGATTCACGGTCGGAAAGTACTAAAACGTATCAGAGCGTTTCAAAGTCCATGGATGATCCGATGCAGAAAACAAAAACAGACGTAAATCTGTTTACGGATATTAACTTAGAAACCAAAGATATTTCGGTAAGTAATGAAGTTTTAACCACACCTGTTGAAAACTACACGCCAAAAGTAGAAAAATCAAAAATGTACGGCGTGCAAACCGACGAAGTTGTTCAGCAAAAAATAAGCGTTTTTTCAACTAAAATTCTGGCTATCTCGGTAGCCGCAATTGTCATCGTGCTCTCTTCTTTCTTCGGCTACATCTTTATTCAAAAAAGAAATGTGGTTAAACAGGAAGAAGAGTGGGCGCTACAGATCAAAAAATATAAATATCTGGGCCTCTATCAGAAGGCGGTCGATGTCTTCACTAAATTGCCGGCAGCCAATCAAAAGAAATTGATACCGGAACTTCTTGAAATTTATCCGTTACTGGAATCCACTGGCCTGGTCAGCCAGGATGACATAAAGTCGTTAAAATCCGAAGCCGGCCTGTCACCAGATCAGAAAGCAAATATCGAAATTATTAATTTTTGGCTTGCCATGCAACAGCAGAATTACGGACAGGCACAGGAGTTTCTGATTAAAGCCACAACGTTACAGCCGACCTCGTTCTTAATTAAGGAAAACGAAGCGTTGCTTTATTTGAAAAAAGGGCAATTTTTAAACTCTTTCAATATTTTTAAAACGATTTTTAATCAAGAAAAAAACGGCAGATATTTGTTAGGTATGGTGCAGGCTTTTACCGGCCTGTCGAATTTAGAGAAATCTCAGTACAACAAAGAACTTTTAACGAGTCTGGATAATTACACTTCAGTCTATTATGATTATAAAAAAGAACTGCTGCTGGCCCAGATCGGATTGGCACATGAGATGAATGAAAGCGTTCTCTATAAAGTTTCAAAAACTCAGTTTTTCAATACTCCATGTCAGCTCTCGAGCCAGTTTACCAGGCCGAGCCTTCTTGCGCTCAATACCTACGCCTGGAAGGAGCTGAATGAGATTAAAGCAGTTGTTCATAAAACACTTTACAGTGATGAGTTTGTACTTTTTCAACTTCATGATTACCTGGAAGCCAATCAATTAAGTCTTGCAAGTGAATTTGTAAGAAGCAATGTATCGCGGGTGGGCAGTGCGGCAATTCGGGAGCAGATGAACCTCCTTTTATTCAATGCTCAGAAGCGAAGTAAAGAAGTGGTCGCATTAGAAAAATCAAATCAACTGGATATGACCTCCGAACTGAATCATTTAATTCTGGCACTCAATAAAATTGAAATAAATCCTGAGCTTAGTCTTTCAACCCATTTACAGTTTTTGAATTCCCGCCAACAAATTTTCTATAAAGACTGGATTGAGCTGGAGCAGCTTATTAAAAAGAATGCTCTGCCTGAATTAAAAATCTTTATTAAGGATCATTTTACGACCGTACAGAATTTCAGTCCGATATTTGTTGCCCGAAGTTTGGTTAATTAATGGTTAAGCTACTGGTTTTTCTACCTCTTTTGGTTGCCGGATGTTTCAAAAGTTCCGATTCCGGTTCCGTCGAAACCATTGAAGTCCGTGTCGTTGCCAAAGAAGTGCAGATTCCTAAAATCCTCATGTCCGATCTCGAGAATGAAATAACCAGTGACTCAAAAACAATTGCGCCTGTTTATATGTTTATCCCCCTGCAGGTTCAGTTTTCAGAACTTAACGACGGCGTTTTGAAAAGCCCCGTTATGAGGTTTAATTTACCCAAAGGTGGGGGAAATATAGATCTCAAAGATGTTGTTACCGGAGTCGGCAGTTTTTATCTGAGTTTTCCCGCAGATCAGTTTGAGGGTAAAGCCGAACTCATACATCTTTACTATATAAGTAACAGTCCTGTTAAAAAAATTGAAAACGAAAATTTCGGTTTAGGTTGCGGTCGCATGATAGACCTAAAAAAAAGTTTTGGCAAATTACAGAAGCCGGACTTCTTAAAGCTCAACACCAGTGAGCAGAGATATCTTTATGTAACTTCAGGTCGTTTCGTTTTTGTTTTTAAAGAATCCTCCCGTATTTATATGGCACAATTGACGATTTCTGATTCCAGATATTTAAAAGAACTCTGTTTAGGAGCCGACGACTGATGACAACACCGATAACGTTAACCAATATAAAACTCCTGAACGATAAGGATAATATCAGTGACAGACCTTTTCTGGTTAAAGACAAAGTAAAGGGCATGGGTAAAAATGGCAGAGCTTTTTTAAGCCTTCTCATCGGCGACAAAACCGGCCACATTGATGCCCGCATCTGGGACCGCGTAGATGAGCTCAATGAACTTTTTGAAATCGGTGATGTGGTCGTCATTAAAGGACAGGTTCAGGTTTATCTTAGTCGGAAGCAGATTATTGTCCATAAACTCGAGAAGCCGGATCAGAGTCAGTTTGTAAAAGAAGATTTTGCGATTGATGACATTATTATTGATACGCATGCGCTCTATTCGGAGCTCATCAGTATCACTCACGAAATTCAATCCGCGCCTATTAAACAGATTATTCTCGACAGTTTACACGATGAAGAAATCAAAGCTCTCATTTTAAAGGCTCCCGCAGCTAAATCCATTCATCATGCGAAACGCGGCGGCTTGATCGAACACATCGTCTCGATTTGCAAATTGATGAAAATGATAGCCTCTCATTACACCTATCTGAATTGCGATCTACTTTTGTTCGGGGCCATTTTTCATGATCTCGGCAAAGTCTGGGAACTCGAAATCAACCACGAACGTATTCAATACACGCACAAAGGTCGCCTGCTGGGACACATGCAATTGGCTTGCGAACTCATCGATAAAAAATCGCAGCGTATTTTGGGGTTTCCGGAAGACCTCCGTGAAATATTAAAACATATTATTCTTTCCCATCACGGCAAACTTGAATACGGCTCCCCGGTGCGACCCTACATCATGGAAGCTTTCGTTGTGGCCTCCATTGACGAGTTCGATTCAAAAATGGACACCATGTTCAACTTTATAAAAATCGAGCGTGAGACGGGCGATTCCTGGTCACGTTACAGTGAGCACTTTGACCGATATTTTTATCTTGAAAATCTAAAAGGACGTTGGACCGAATGATTGAACTCATGAAAGCCTATAAGAATTACGATCCCGCCGCAAAATCCTATGCGGAAATATTTTTTCTGTATCCCGGTCCGCGGGCGCTTTTTTTTCACCGCATAGCCCATTTTCTTTATAAGTTCAGACTTTTTTTTATCGCAAGATTTGTGGCTGATATTTCGCGAACCATCACAGGCATTGAAATACATCCTGGAGCCAAAATCGGTAAACGACTTGTTATCGATCATGGGGTGGGTTGCGTTATCGGAGAAACAGCTGAAATCGGCAACGACTGTATACTTTTTCACGGCGTAACTCTGGGCGGGCTTAAGTTCGATCCCGTTAAGCGGCATCCCACGGTGGGAAACAAAGTTCTTATCGGTACGGGAGCCAAAGTCTTAGGTCCGATTAAAATCGGTGACGGTGCCCGCATCGGCGCAAATGCGGTTGTGATGAAAGAAGTTCCTCCAGGCGCTACAGTAGTGGCTCCGCACAGCATCGAAATACCTGCAAAGTAGTAAATTATTTTTTTAAACTTTCTTTTTCGGTTCCGGTTTGTAATTTATCGGATCCTCGGGCCAAGCATGCCTCGGGTAGCGGGCTTTCAACTCTTTTTTAATTTCGTGGTAGCTGATTTTCCAGAAATTTTCGAGCTGGCTAGTTACCTGAGTAGGCCGGTAATTCGGCGCAAGCAGTTCTACGGTCATACGGATCCTGCCACCCAGAATAACCGGATTGGTATTCTGGCCGTAAAGCTCCTGAATGCGCGCCGAAATTTTCGGTGCCTGTTCGGATTCATAGTCAACTTTGATCACCTTACCGCTGGGAAGAGTAAAATCAGCGGGCATTTGACTGAGATCTTTTTTGATATTTTCGGGCGTTGAGTAAAGAATGATGTTATGCAGATTCATTGCAAAAAATTCATCAACATTGCCGACACTCTCCGCCAAAGAGCTGTGGATCTCAAAGTGGAGATCGTTTAGATAACTGAAATCATTATCTGTTTTCTTTTTAAGAAAATTTATTCTTGTAACATAATTTTTGTAATGGTCATGATGTTCCAGTAGTTCAGAAAAGTGCTGATCAAAAAAAGGTCTGAAAAGCTCAGGATTTTGTTTTTCGTTTATAAAAACCTTGGTAGCTTCGGAAATAACAAAAAATCCCGCCATTTTTTTTTCGATTTTAAAAAGCTTATTTTTGTCATAGTCAAAATCGATTTCGATAACTTGCTTCATATTTTCCGTGCTGTATTTTTCAAATTCTTCTGCCGAAAAACTGATGGCAAAATCACATTTTGTAAATGTGCCGGACTGCTCCCGTCCGGAAAGCAGCAAAAAGTACTCGGTGTCTTTATTAACAAGATAGTGCGAAAGTTCAACTCCGCGCCCGAGACTTGAAATTGCGATATTTTTTTCTTTTCTCTTGGCAATTTTATTCGGGAAATCCTTAAAAAATACGGAAATTAGATTTTCTTTAAAGGAAGCAGTTACCGTTTGCAGGGGGTTTATCCGGATTCGGTTCAGCTGGTCTTCAATTTTATAACCTAAATCATTAAGTCTGTGTTGATCCATATCAATGGGTTCAGCTTGCTTATCGAAGTTAGTGGTTTCTAAAAAAGCTAAAAAGTGACTGGCCTGCTTTTGCAGGCCCCGCAGGCTGAGCTCAGTAAACAAAAGGCTTCGCTCGATATCCAAAGGGGCCAACTGCACGATTCGTCCTTTTTCGGTCTTAACAAGATCCCACTTTTTCAACTTATCTACAGCTGCCTTAAATTTCTTTTTAGGTTTACTCAACCAGCTGAACTGATCAGGATCATCAATACCGAGCGAAAGCAAGGTTAAGCTTTCCTCCAGAAGATCACTGGTAAGAATTTCGGGCTGTATGGTATCAGGCATGGATCTTTCATCCAGTTCGTGCCAGAGCTGGTAACAGATTCCAGGGCCGGTTCTCGCAGCTCGTCCGGCTCTCTGCTTGGCTGAAAAATGTGAGATCCTGGCGAGCTCCAGTTTTTTAAACCCGATTTTGGATTCCGCAACGGATTTTTTTACCAAACCCGAATCAATAACACAATCCACAGAGGGCAAAGTCAGAGAGGATTCTGCGATATTGGTCGAGAGAATCAGGCGCCGATGATCTGAATACTGCAAAATTCTTTTTTGTTCTTCAAGCTTTACCGACCCGTGCAAAATGTTGATCTCAAATGATCGGAAGCGTTCCTGAAGTTGTTTTTCAATAAAACGGATCTCAGATAAACCCGGCAAAAAAATGAGAATGTCTTTTTTTGATCTGGATTGCGCCAAGATCAGTGTTTCAATCAGATTTTCGGCAAACTGATAATCGATCTGCAGTTTTTGGGATTTTTTACTTTTAATAATTTCCAGCGGAAAAGGTTTGGTGTCGATTTCAATAATTTTGACCTGGCCCAGAAAATTCTGTAGCGGTTTCATATCAAGCGTGGCCGACATAATCAGCATTTTTATTGGATGATCTAAAATCTGTTTTTCAAGCGTGATTCCAAGCGCCAGATCCAGGTGGCTCGAGCGTTCGTGAAACTCATCAAAAATAATAAGCCCTAAATCCTTCCACAAATTTTCATCCAGCAGTTTTTTTACAAAAACACCTTCGGTCATAAAAATCAGTTGAGTGTTTTGTTCGGTCTTATTTTCAAATCGTACCTGGTAGCCCACTTCTTTGCCGAGCGTCCAGTTGTTTTCTTCGGCAATCCGGGCCGCAGCGGAAATAGCGGCAATTCTTTTGGGTACCAATACTATTATTTTTTTAAACTCACCGAAAAGTGCGGCCGGAACCCGGGTTGTTTTTCCCGAGCCTGG
>JAYTFA010000328.1:0-2076 GCA_043734765.1 Pseudobdellovibrio sp.
ATTGACAATAGTCGAAATCTGCACTGTTTGCCAGACCTAAATCCAGACACTCTGTAGTCATTCCATAATAATTCTTTTAAACTATCACTGGTTGAGGTGATACAACATGGGCAATACAGCTTTGAAAAAGCCAACTGGTGTTTATATTATAGCGATTCTGTTTTTGCTCGCCCCAATCGGCAATATTTTAATCAGTTTTGCCGGATCAGGTATTAAAAATTGGTACGATGTAGGAGTGTTGACTCCATTTTTACAGAGTATACCGGCATTGGATTGGATCTGGCTGGGGTTACTATTTGTAACCGGAATTCTGCTTTTCCGCCCCCACAAGCTGTCTTGGTCCATCGCGATCTTTACTCTTGTGCTGGTTCTCTCCATAAATGCCTATCGGTTATTTAAAATAGATGCCAATTCCATAGATCCGATTTTTTTAAAAGTTTTTTCGGTTCTGGCAATTATCTGTACGTTGAGTGTTCTGGTTATTGCCTTTTATTTCAGATTTCCCTATCTCGATCGTCGATCAAACTGGTTTTCCACTCCGCGACGCTTTGATATCCGCACACCGGCTTTGGCTAACGGGCTTAAGGCGGTAACCGAGTCTATTTCTTTTACTGGTTGCCGTTTGTCTTTTGATGTTCCATGCGAGTTCAAAAAATCAGACCTCATAAAATTGAAATTTTTAGAAATTTCAAAGATTGAAACTGACGCCGAAGTGATAGAAAGACTGGAATTTGGTGCTCGGGTTGAATTCAGAAACATAAGTTCCGACTTTAAACAGGACCTAGATCGATGGCTGAGAACCCGAACCTGAACAGAGTGTCTCAATATGAAACGTAACATAATGATTGTTCGATTGTCTCATAAAGTTAAAACAGCAACGTACCGAAAAGATATTATGAAGAAAACTTACTATTTTAAAACCTTAAAGTGGGTGGCCGCCCAATTAGCATGTTTAACAATGATTTTTTCACCTCTTGCCATGGGTAAAGAAGCGGAAGCTCTTAATAAAAAAAATCTTCAGCAAATGGTCAATGAATTCGGTTTAAATAAATCTACAACCGTCGGAGAATTCTGGGAAAAGTCCAAAGCCTTTGTTCCGTTATACGTGTACAAAGACCTGGAAGCTTTTGTTAAAGAAAATAAGAATTTACAGATGCCTGAAGTCACTCTGGATAATGCAAAGGGTACTGACGGAGCTGATGTTCCGGTTATGCGTTTTTCACTGAATGGTAAAACACAATCCGTACAGTTTTACGGTGAAAAAAACAAGTGGGCAAAATTCAACGGCGTGGTTTTATCAGCGCTGGATTTGAACCGTGTTTCAGATGCATTTATGCGAATTGAAAGCAGTGATATTAAATTAAAAACCGAAGCCGATCAATATCGTAAAAGTAAAGCCCTTAAGCAACAGGCAAATGAGTATCAAAAAGATTTTGACCGTTTTGACGGTTTTCCGCGGATTACACCGCAAATGTGGAAGTCGCTCAATCCGGAGCAAAGAGCCGGCTACTTGGTTAAAATGCGATTGATGTGGATGTCGGCCCGAAAGGTTTTAGCCACTGTCTCTAACGCTAAACCTGCAAAAAAATCTAAAGATGCAGCATCGATTCAGAATTTTTATAATTTGATATTTGCACAGAAAGCTGAAGCTAAAGAGGGCAAACAAACTCCTAGCGCTGCCGTTAAGGTTAATGGCACCTCGGTTAAAACCAAAGCCGGCGTTGTGAATATACCTTACGATGCAAAGTCCTGCGTGGTTGCAGGCTACATAGGTGCTTATGGTAAAGTGAACAATGTCAGCGGGGACAACCGTGACGGCTGTTCAATAGATATTGCCGTTGCTACTTATAAATCTAATATGGAATTGAAATTCGTTCAAGAGGCCAATGATACCTGCTCTGCTTTAAAATCTACGCAAGTGGCCTGTAATCCGATTATCTATGGGTTTCCGGACGGCAAGCCTGCCTGTATCGATCGAAAATCCGCAGAGTACCAACATGCCACACATTTTACGAGTCCGACCAATAAGGAAACCTGCGACGGAAAAAGCAGGCTTTCAAGCACTGATGACATCAT
>JAYTFA010000329.1:0-4516 GCA_043734765.1 Pseudobdellovibrio sp.
CGATGATATATTAGCCCAGGAAGAAGAAATTTTAGATGCAAATTCTTTTCATTCAGCTTTAAAAACTCTTACCACAGCATTTGTTGCAAAGTTCGAAGCTCTGATGATGGAGCTTTACTCTCAACATCACCCGTTAAACACTTCCGGCGATAGAGCTCTAAAAAACAGAATTTTGCGTTTCTTAATTGATGCGGATCATCCTAAGTCCGTCGCAATGGCTGCTTCGCAGTTCAATCATGCTAAAAATATGACTGATAAAATAAATTCTCTACTTTGCTTGTGTCAGACGGAATCAATTGAAAAAGAAAAAGCGTTAGCCATTTTTTTCGATCGATGGAAAGATGATGCTGTTGTATTTAACAAGTGGCTCCAGGTGCAGGCCGCTTCTACAGTAAAGAATACTTTTGAAACCATAAAAAAAATTACGACAACCCCGCCTTTCAGCTTGGAGAATCCTAATAATATTTACTCTTTGCATTCAGTTTTCGGAGACAATTACAAGGCCATGCAACGTGACGATGGCAGCACGTTTAAATGGCTTTGTGACGAAATCATCCGTATTGATAAACACAATCCTCAGGTGGCGGCACGGGTTTGCGGCAGCTTTAATTTCGTTAAAAAATTTCCTGAGCATCTGAAAAAATTGGCACAGACGGAAATAACACGAGTGCTCAGCCATCCCGACCTGTCTAAGAATTCCCGCGAGCTTTTAGAGGGCTGTGTTTAGTTAAATCGGGTACGACACTGTTTTAAGAATTCAGCTCTTGTTTGCGGTAATACTTTAAACGAGCCTCTTAAGTCAGATGTTGTTGTGGTACTGTGAGTGTCCTGTATTCCACGCGCCATAACACAGTAGTGTTTTGCATTTATATGAACGGCAATATCATCTGTGTCCAATACGTATTGTAAGCAGTCGGCAATCTGCTTGGTCAATCTCTCCTGAACCTGAGGACGTTTTGCAAAATACTCGACTATGCGGTTTAATTTGGAAATACCTATAACTTTGTTTTTAGGTATGTAAGCAAGTGTAGCAAAACCATCAATGGGCTGGAAATGATGCTCACAAACAGACATCACTTCGATATCCTGTACACAGACCATCTGATCATAATGCATTGTATTTTCAATAACGGTTATTTTAGGGAAATTTTTAGGATCTAAACCGCTGAAGATTTCATTTACGTACATTTTAGCGATCCGCCGTGGCGTGTCCTGCAAACTATCATCACTGAGATCTAAATCTAAACTCTTCATGATTTCAGCAAAATGACCGCTGATTTTTTCAATTTTTTCAGCTGCTGTCAGATTTGAACTTACCGTCGGCGATGGTCTGACATTTGTTAAAATTTCCTGAGTTCGTTTTTCTTCTAGTTGTGATTTTGAATAATCCATATAGCCCCGTTTTCGGGGGAGTCTACAAAATTAAATCTACAAAAGCAACTCAGACGCAAGAGTGGCCGATTGAAGTGCTCCTTCAATGGTGTAAAGGGTCTTATTGGCTGTAAAATCTCCAACGATCTGAAAATTGTTATTAATCGACTCGGGAATTGCCATGTAGTTCCTGAAGCCGGACCCTTTAATTAACTTTACCTCATGCCAATCATAAAACTGATCACTGGATAATTTCTGAAAAGGATAATTGAGCTGAAGCTTCTTTTTAAGGGAATCATAGATATAATCTATCGAGACTTCCCTGTTTGATAGATATTTAACATCAATTTCCACGAAGGGGGCAGCTCTGTTCTTTTTAATAATCTGGCGGATATGCAGATCTTCATAGACCACTTCTACCAGTGGCTTGGCACCGGAGGGCAGGGCTGAGTTCGGCAGAACCAGCTTGATTGTGTTCTCAACCTTTAAAGTTTTAAGCCAATCCGAAGCCCAATGCATTTCCGGAAGTTCCAGCAAACCCGAAACGGAGGACCACTGTCCGGGCGGAATGGCCAATGCAATTTTTTTACAATTGAAACGTTTTTGCCCGTTCGGATTTTCAAAAATCAATTCAAAGCCGGCGCTGAATTTCTGAATTGATACAAGCTTCCAGCGCAATCTGAAGTTCCTGTATGGAATCAGGCCGATAATTCGTTCGAGCAGAACATCTGGCATCGATTGCATTCCGTCATTTAAATAAAAGTAGTCTTTGTCCAAAGCTTTCGTCTGAAGCGCCAGCTCGTTTACTAAACCCTTAGCCAGCTTATCATTTGCGGAAAGCAATGACGCCCCGAAATCAGCACCGTTCAAAGATTTAATCCGACCACCGAATGAATTAGCACCCTCGAATAATCGAAATTCAGTTTTGTTAATTCTTAACTTATGGGCTAAATAAAGGCCGGAAATACCGCCACCCACAATCATAACTTCATCGTTAAAATTATAACGGTCTTCAAAGAGATAATCATCAAAAGAAGAGCACGATGAGAGTAACGAAAAAGAGGATAATCCTACGGTGCCGATCACCGCATTTTTTAAAAAATTTCTTCTGTTATTTTTTGTGCTATCCACTCACAACCTCTGGCTAACTAACTTAGAGAATGCTACACTTTCTTTGTGTTTCCAGCAAATAATCTGAGTAAAATACTTTGGCCATACGCGAAAATGAGATTTAAAGATGAAGTACGGTAATAAAAAAATATTAAGTATCATTTTTTTCGACAGAATTCACTTCAGAGTACTGATTCTACTCCTTTCATTGTTGGCTGCCATAGCAGGTTTAGCAGTTCCTTATTATCAAAAAATATTTTTAATCAATCTCGACCAAACTTCGCTGTTTATCTGCGTTTTATTGTCGCTGACCTATTTAATATTCAATCAACTCACTTCGTTCGTGGGCCAAACCGAATCCATTCAGGCTCAAAAAAAATTGGCAGAATTGCTCTACCGTTACAACCTCGAACTAAAGCCGCTGACACTGCAAAAAAGGTCAGTGGGTGAGGTGGTTTCGCTCTACTCAACGGATATACCCAGTTTAACGGTTTGGCTCGAACAATCTCTGCCGTATGGCTTAACGACGCTCTTTCCGCTTGTGCTGACCCCGTTGTTTTTGAACTTTTACTACGGATTGCCGCTGACCTTCAGTTTCGGGCTGGTCATTGCCCTGGTGGTTTTGAACAGCATAATGGCCTATCGCCAGTCTATTTTCTTTTTCAGATTTAAAATCCTTGCGGCAGACCGAATGGGCTTAGTCACCGAATGGATTCAGAATATCCGGGGCCTCAAAACTCTGAACTGGGTTGAAGGCTTTGAAAATAAAATTATCAAAAAACGGCGCGAAGAAACCGTAAATAGAATCCATATGCTGACCAACGGTCAGGTTATGAATTCTATTTCCTCAAGTGCTATGTTTTGGCTCAATCTTGCATTGCTCGGTTTTTTTATCTGGTTCTATGATAACAGCTTCTCAAAAGCCGACATTATTTCTCTGCTTTGGGTTACCACCGTTTTTTTAGCGAGACCCCTGAGACAACTACCCTGGTTTTTTACTTTTGTTTTTGATGCGTGGACTTCTTATAAAAGATTAGCAGAATTTTTAAATTTGCAAAATCAGAAAGAAATTATCCTTTCGAGAACCAGAACCGAAGCTAATCTGATACTGGAAATTAAAAATCTCAGTCTGCGCATTGCCGACCGCGACCTGCTGAAAGATATCAATATTAAAGTTAAGCCGAAAGAAATGATCGCTCTAATCGGGCCCGTGGGTGCGGGGAAAAGTTTACTGGTCAAATCTATAATTAATGAAACTCCTTTTACTGCTGATGTGTTTTACAAAGAAAAAATCAGCTATCTACCTCAGGAGCATTTTATCATGAGCGCCACTCTCAGGGATAATATGAATTTTTATTACCAATCCCCGTCCGAGTTTGATGACAAAATAATACAACATCTGTCGCAAGCGCAGTTTAATTTTGAGTTAGATCGGGTTCAAAACGGTCTCGAAACAGTTATCGGCGAACGCGGACTGAATCTTTCAGGGGGACAAAAACAGAGAGTGAGTCTCGCTCGCCAATTGATGTATCCTGAAGGCTTGCTTATTCTGGATGATCCACTCAGCGCGGTTGATATTTCCACAGAACAAAAAATGATCGATGAATTCATTAAATTGCAGCAGGAGGGCTATTCCATCTTGCTCACTACTCAGAGATTCAGCGCCTTGCCATATTGCAGCCGGATCATTTTTCTGAATAACGGGGCTATCGAATACGACGGAGATACAAAAGAATTTTTAAATAATCCGACCTATGCTTCCTTTATAACGGGGCTTGTATGAAACTCAGCGAGTCCTATTCTAAAACCGTGTACGATACTCTGCTGCAGGCCTATAGACCTTTTATTCTGAGAATCTCCGTTTTAATTTTAATCGGATTTTTAGGACGATTTTTGATTTTATCCAACGCCCAGGTTATAGGTGAATATCTGGACCGAACTGACGTTATCACCGGCACAAGCCTGATTCCGCTTTTTTACAAGCTGCTGAGTCTTATCATTGTTTCTTTTGTGTTAACGCTGGTTTTTCGCACTT
>JAYTFA010000330.1:0-4438 GCA_043734765.1 Pseudobdellovibrio sp.
GAAACTGTAAATCTACCATCTTTAGTAACTTCATTTAATTTTACATTTAATTCTTTGCAGAGGTGGCCGGTCAATTCTTCCGCGCCGTTCAACATGCACGATAAAGTTCTGCAAACCTGTACATGGTATTTGCCGATTTTGTCTTTGTTGTACATGGAATAAAAAGTAAAAACTTCGTTGATCTGAGCTTCCGGAATATCCATTACTTTAGATAATTCTTTAATAACTTCGGCATTGATGTGGCCGTTATTTTCGCGTTGGCCAATATACAGGGCAGGTAGAACTGCCGACTGTTTTGATTCATATCGTTTTAACTCAATGATAACCTGTTGCTTTGCTTCGTTTGATAACTGAAACATCTTATCGATCCAATTCCCCAGCAATTACGTTCATGCTGGATACGGTTGCAATAGCATCTGCTAACATTGATCCCTTAACCACTGTAGGGAAAGACTGATAAATTGCAAAACATGGCGGACGAACTTTTAATCGATAAGGATTTGCAGAGCCGTCGCTGATTAAGTAGAAACCCAATTCGCCGTTTGCCGCTTCAGTTGCATCATAAACTTCACCGGCAGGCGGACGTAAACCCTTTATCACCAGCATGAAGTGATTCATTAATCCTTCGATATTTCCGTAAACATCTTTTTTTGCAGGTAAAACAATTCCTTTATCACGGATTGTGTAATCGCCGCCCGGCATATTTTTACAGACCTGACGGATGATGCGAATACTTTGGCGCATCTCTTCGATACGAACACAGTAGCGATCGTAAATATCACCGTTTGATCCGGTCGGAACATCAAAATCATAATTCTCATATCCATAGTAAGGATTTGTTTTACGTAAATCCAAACCGAAACCGGTAGCTCTCAAAAGCGGACCGGTATAACCCCAACTGATAGCATCGGCTTTAGAAACCGGGCACACACCCTGAGTTCGTTTAATAAATATTTTATTATCAAGAAGCATTTTAGAAATTTCGTCGATACCGTCGCTCATCTCATTACAAAATGCCAAAACTTCATCGAACCAGCCATCCGGTGCATCCTGAGCCATGCCACCCACGCGGGTCATAGACACAGTTAAACGAGCGCCGCAAAGTTTTTCAAAAAGTGAATAAACTTTTTCACGGTAGGTAAATAAATGGAAGAAAGCCGTTAAGGCACCGAGGTCAACTCCTCCGGTTCCTACGCAAACCACGTGATCGATAATTCTGGACATTTCACAAAGCAATACTCGCATAGCCTGCGCACGCGGAGGAATTGTAACATCCAATAATCTTTCAACGGCTTTACAATATCCCGCATTGTTCATCGGAGCCGAACAGTAGTTCAGGCGATCAGTATATGGGATAACCTGATTGTACGGATGAGTTTCCGCCATCTTTTCAAAACATCGATGTAAATATCCGATTTCGCAGCTTGCACGAATAATAGTTTCCCCGTCTAACTCAGCCATGACACGCAAAGTTCCGTGCATTGCCGGATGTGACGGACCGATGTTGATAGGCACAAATCGGCTATCCAGCAAATCACCGCGCTGTTCGGGCGTATTATCAAAATGGATAGGAATAACACTGTCACAGGATTGCTGAGCATCAGCTTCGTAGTCTTTTCTGAGCGGATGACCGACAAACTGGTGATGCGTTAATATTTTCCGTAAATTCGGATGACCGTCGAAAATAATACCGAACATGTCGTAAGCTTCACGTTCAAACCAATCCGCACCGACCCAGATGTTTGTAGCTGTGGCAATGCCCTCGCCGTCCGCAAGTTGGGATTTGATACGGAGACGTGAATTATCTTTTGAATTGAATAAGTGATAAACCACATCAAATCTTTTAGCCCGATTCGGAAAATCAACGCCACAGACATCCATCAAAAAATCAAAATCGGCATACTCTTTTAAATATTGCAGAAGTGCGTGAGTGGAAGCCGCGGGAGATTCGATAACCTGATCACCTACCGGGGTTGTTAAAAACTTAAACTGTTCCGCACCGAATTTTGAAAGCAAATCACCTTTTAAGGTTTCCGGAAATTTAGAGTTGTTCATAATTTGTTTACCTATTGCCTAATTGGCTTGTCGGGTTTGAAATTGTGTAAGGCGACTGCCAATGTTCTTTCCAAGGCCGCGGAGCTCTGTCTTTTATCATTTTTTGCAGAGTCATCACTCCATCTAAAACGGCTTCAGGAGTTGGAGGACATCCGGGAACATAAACATCCACAGGAATCACTTTATCACAGCCCTGCAGAACATGATAAGCACGATAAAATCCGCCGGAGCTGGCACATGCGCCCATTGAAAGTACATATTTGGGCTCTAACATTTGTTCGTAAATACGAACCAAAATCGGCGCCATTTTTTCCGTAATGGTTCCGGCAACTAAAAGTAAATCTGCCTGACGTGGAGAAAAGCGCACCACTTCCGCACCGAAACGGGCTAAGTCATATTTTGGACCCATGACTGACATCAATTCGATACCGCAACAAGCGGTTCCGTAGGGAAGCGGCCAAAGTGCATTTCGCTGCCCCCACGCCACGATGGCATCAAGTTTGGTGGTTAAAGCAAACGATCGCGACATATCGTCTAAGTTTTTTGAATCAGACATTCAAGAACCTCGTCATTGGTATTTTCATTTTGTTTTCATCTCGCATAATGACAAAAACCAGCATTAATGACAACGAGATAACTATTCCGAAGGTAAGTCTAAAATCTTTCAACGCATTGTCTAAAATCAAAAGTTTATGTTGGAGATTGCCTCAAAGTGTTCCTAGACTTTTGGTTAGTACAAATAGTTTTCTCAAGGAGGGGTTATGAAAACATTTTCTATGGTGCTTTTTTCGGTTCTAGCGGTTTCAATGAGTTCACAAGCAGAGGATCTGCTTGTAAAAGTGGCAAATCCGGTCTCAACTAAACATGCTGCTAATTATTTTACGGCTCAAGGCCTTAAAACGGAGGCTCTTACCGAAAATTGGATGCGGGTTCAAGGCGATATCAGCCTTTCTCAGTTTCAAAATTTTCTCGAAACCGGCTCTGTAGTTTATGTTCAAAAGAACTACAAAATCACGTTAAGGGAAAATCCGTCTCTAAAAACTGCACTTTCCGACTACTTAAACAAGCATCCTGAAATGGCCAAAGCGCCGTTTGCGGCAGTTCAGGACAACCCGGCTATTCCGAGTGCACCTACAAACACAAATGGTGCAGATCCTTTATTCTCAAAACAATGGGGAATGAAAGATATCGGAGTTGAGTCGGCCTGGAAATTTAATCCAGGTAATAACAAAATTATCGTTGCTGTAATCGACACAGGTGTTGACTACACTCACGAAGATTTACTTCCGAACCTATGGAGAAATCCGAAAGAAATTCCAAATAACAATATCGACGACGACAATAACGGGTACATTGATGATGTTATCGGATGGGATTTTTTATCAAAAGATAATAAGCCTTACGATTTAGCAGCCGCCACTATGGGTGACTTATTAAATGGCGGAAATCCGGGACACGGAACTCACTGTGCCGGAAATGTCGCGGCCCGCGGACAAAATTCAAAAGGTATTTCGGGAGTTGCTCCAAATGCTCAGATCATGGCTTTACGTTTCATAGGTAACCAAGGCGGAACAACGGCTGATGCAGTTTTAGCAATCAAATATGCAGTTGATAACGGCGCAAAAGTTTTATCCAACTCTTGGGGCTCTGAGGGCGATGATCCTGCCGATGGTGCTGCCAATCAGGCGCTTAAAGACAGCATTCAGTATGCAGCAGACCACGATGTGTTGTTTATCGCAGCCGCCGGAAATGGCCACCAAGGCAAAGGTTACGACAATGATTCGGATGCAAAACCGGGCGTTCCCGCTAGTTACGACCACGACAATATTATTTCTGTAGCTGCAGTTGATGTTGCAGATAAATTGGGTTCATTCTCTAACTGGGGAAGAAAAACGGTAGATATTGCGGCTCCCGGAGTAAAAGTTTTTTCAACAACTGTTAACAACAAATATTCAGATACAGTTATTCCGATGTTGGGTGCTAACTGGGACGGAACTTCAATGGCCTGTCCGCACGTTGCCGGCGCTGCTGCACTTTACTGGTCGGCTCATCCTGAAAAAAATTACAAACAAGTTAAAGAAGCCATCTTAAATTCAGCAAAGAAAATAGCTGCCGTTGAAGGTAAAGTTGTTTCTAATGGCAAACTGGACGTTGCTAATTTAATGAAGCAATAGCGTTTCAAAAACATACACTGCAAAAATTTCAAATCAACATAAGGCTAGGTAACCCCTAGCCTTTTTTCTAGAATCAGTTTGAAACACGTTACTTTGTCGAAAAAATTCAAAAAACTCTCTATAATTATATGTAGTTAAGGGAGTTTGTATGCAAAGCACGAAGCTTAGATTTATTCTTATTTTATTTATTACAACATTGATTTCGCATG
>JAYTFA010000331.1:0-3621 GCA_043734765.1 Pseudobdellovibrio sp.
AGCACGTCCGCACCCTCTGCACGTCTTATGATACTCAAGTACTACAATTCAAAGGCTGAAGATGCCGACAACGTTTTAAATACGGCCAAAGCCATTGAATATGCCACCAAAATGAAGGTGCAGATAATCAACTATTCCGGGGGCGGATCAAGCCAGTATTTAAAAGAATTTCAGGCCATAGAGCAAGCGGGCAAAAAAAATATTATCTTTATTGCCGCAGCCGGAAATAACAACTCAAACACTGATAATAAAAAATACTTTCCCGCCAACTATGCGCTTAACAATATTATTTCCGTAGCCGCCACAGACAACGACGGCGAATTGGTTTCATTCAGCAACTATGGCGGCAACACCGTTGATATTGCGGCACCCGGAAAATTAATTTATTCGGCATTGCCTCATAACACCTACGGATTTATGAGCGGCACATCCCAGGCAACCGCGTTTGTCACCGGCGTTGCCGCCAGCTTCCTTGCAAAGAATCAGCGAATGAAATTTCAGGAGGTATTGGCAGATCTGCTTGCAGGCAGCAAATTCAACAAGTCCTTAAAAGGTAAAACAAAATTTCAACTGGCTATGATAAAATAAACGTCTTAATCTGGTACACTTTAAAAAGTACCTGCATCTTCCGATAAGCTCTTTAGGGGGCCTTGTGCGGTTGCTTTTAATACTTGGTGTTATTCTGATTTTCGGACAGCAGAGCTTAGCGGATGCTTTTGAAAACCTGTTAACAAAGCAAAGACGTGAGCTCCATGAAACACGTCGTGAACTGGGTCGGATGAAAGAGAAATGCTATCAGACATATCCACAATTTTTTAAAGCCGACCATTCTGATTATAATAATAATTTGCGTTGTCTTGAAGATATCCAAAAAAAAGATCAACAGCTCAGAGACAAACATAAAAAAGACATCTGTTCTGAATTCAAAAATCACTGTCATGAACAATAGTTAGAGCTTATGCTTTAAAATGGCGCGCATGGTCTTTTTATAATTATTCTATTTTTTCGTTGAATCCCCGTAAGAGTTTACTAGGCTTAGTGAACGAGGGGGCTTTATGAACACTATTATAACTTCAATTACGACGCTACTTGCAATCACACTTTTTGGATCGGTCAGTTATTCTGAAAACTCTTTACACAATGCGGATTTCCTCCGCCAGTTAGCTCACCCGAGCACTTACAAATTCAATAAAAACACAACTGAAAGTATTTGTGGAAAGAGTAATTTGCAGCATGTCAGCGAATACGACGGTTCAAGAGGCCAACCCGTTGAGTTTGTCAGTAAGTATGAACAGGCCGTGGGTGCATTGGCTTATGGAAATCTTCCGAATACCAGCAAGTACTGTACCGGTACTTTGATCAGTGAAGACCTTTTCTTAACAGCTTCACACTGTATCGATACAACTATTTTAGAAGAATTTGCAGTTTTCAATTACCAAAAAAATCGCGGAACAACTGATTTGGCAAAACAAGAACACTTTAAAATTCTTGCAGTTGTAGAAAAAGCTCTTGGCGGTTTAGATTACGCTATTATTCAGATCGACGGCAAACCGGGCTTAAAATACGGCTTTCAAAAAATTAACATAGCTGCGGTTGAAGACGGAAACCTCTTAACGATCGTTCAGCACCCGAGCGGCAAACCAAAAATGGTCGATGTGGGTCATAAAAACGGTCTACGCAATGGTGTCTACATGACTTATGGAGATCTTGATACTGAGCCGGGAAGCTCTGGATCTGGCGTTCTTGACCAGAACGGCTTTGTCGTTGGCGTTCATACGAATGGCGGTTGCACACCTACTGACGGTGCAAATGCAGCTGTTCTCATGACTGAGATTGCCAAGGCCTCTAAGACTATCCAGCATTTAACTCAATAATCTTTAATTTAATCTTGAAGGCGAATTCTTAGTTCGCCTTTTTATTTACTACGTTACAGCTTGCAACTATCCCTATTTAATCGCAAATTGCACAGATGAGCAAAATTACAGATCATATCGAAAATGCATTCGATTTAAGCTATCTCAACTTTCCTAAGTGTCCTTCCACTGAAATTAAAACCATCGGAATTTTGGGAGGCGGAACAGCAGGTTATCTGGCCGCGCTGGCTCTTAAAAAACTTCATCCGCAGATAAAAACCACGATTATAGAATCCAGCAAAATACCCGTTATCGGAGTTGGCGAATCTACAACTACAGAAATCGTTCCTTTTCTTCACAAAACACTTGGAATTGATCCTGGCACATTTTTTAAAGAGGTCGAACCCACCATAAAGCTGGGAATCCGATTTGAATGGGGCTGTCCGGGTGATTATCACTTTAATTTTAATTTTTTCGCTGGTCATCAACACGAATCTTTTTATTACGAAAATTCTATTTTAAATTCAAACTGGCCATCCGTTTTGATGACCGAAGGAAAAGTTCCCATTGTTCGCGAAAAGGACGGCAGTCTTATCTCTCTCTTCGGCAGCATCCCTTTTTCTTACCATATCGATAATAAAAATCTTATCCGATTTCTGCGAAAAGTTCTTAAAGAAAGATCTCTTGAAATTCTTGATGCTGAAATCGTTAAAGTGAATCTGGATGAAAACCAATTTGTTACTTCACTACAGGCCGAAGATGGCAGCACCCACACATTTGATCTTTATATCGACTGCTCAGGCTTCCGTTCTAAAATAATCGGACAGTCCCTCAATACCGAATTTTTATCTTTCAAATCGACCTTGATTAATAACAAGGCGATGACTTTCAATCTTCCGAACAACGATATCATCGATCCTTGCACCTCGGTCATCACCATGAACAATGGCTGGGTCTGGAAAATTCCGATGCGACAGGAAAATCATTATGGGTATGTTCATTCAACTCAGTTCTGTGATGAAAAAACAGCCTTAGAAGAAATCCGCGCCCGCTTCGGTCCGGTCGAAAACTATAAAATGGTCGATTTTAAAACAGGTCGACATGTTACAGCCTGGAATAAAAATGTATTTGCCCTAGGAAATGCCTATGGATTTGTAGAACCTCTTGAGTCCACGGCCATCCAGACTGCAGTTCATAGTATCATGACCTTATGTAAACTGATGCCGAACTCTCACAGTGATTACGCTTCAATTACAGGACTTAACCAGGAAATTGCAGCTACCTGGGATACCTTTCGGTGGTTTCTAGGTATGCATTATAAGTTTAACAAAAAACTGGCAACGCCCTACTGGAAATGGTGTAATGAAAACACAGAAATCGGCGATGCCAAAATGATTATAGATCTTTTCAATCAGCGCCCACCCCTCAGCGCTAGCAATTTCGGAACACTTTCCCAGTTTACGGCATTGGAATCATTGGTATTTAACAGCTATAGCTATGACACTCTGATTTACGGTCAAAAGTTATTAACAGCTCCCGCTAAAAAACCACTCATGACAAAGGAAGAATACCTGAGCCGGGTTAATTCCTACAGAGAGCTTACAAAAAACTCATTAACTCTTTTTGAGCTGTTCAAGAATGATCACCTTTTTAAAGACGGAATACTTGAGCAACTTTTTGAAGAGGAAGACACTTGGATTAATGAAACCGAAGCCTAATCTATGAAAATCTCCGAAAGACTCAAGCTTGTATATGAAAATTTGGTTGT
>JAYTFA010000332.1:0-13761 GCA_043734765.1 Pseudobdellovibrio sp.
CCGCCGTTGGCGATAACATCCGGGGCAATAAACACACCTCGTTGCTCCAATATTTTTGAAGCGGCACTGGTTACCGGCCCATTGGCACCTTCAACAATAAGTTTTGCCTTAATTTTTTCGGCGTTATGAAGATCAATTTGCCCTTCGAGAGCGCAAGGCAATAAGACTTCACATTCAACTTCAAGAAGCTCTTCATTTGTAATCGACTGAGAACCTGTAAAACCTTTTACACCGCCGGTTTGTTTTACCCACTCGGTCACCTGTGGGATATTCAATCCATCGCCGTTAAAAATTCCGCCGGTAACATCACTCACAGCCACGATGCGTGCACCGCGCTCAAAAGCAAATTTAGCAGCAAAAGAACCCACGTTGCCGTAACCTTGAATTGCGATACGAGAACCCGACATGGTCATTTGATTCATTTCCATGGCTCGCTCACAAACATAAATCACGCCTAATCCGGTTGCGTGATTTCGACCTAATGATCCGCCGATTTCAACAGGCTTGCCTGTAACAACTCCCGGTTGCGCGTATCCGCCCTGCTCTTGGGAGTAAGTGTCCATAAACCAAGCCATTGTCTGGGGATCTGTTCCCACATCCGGAGCCGGAATATCTTTTGTAGGGCCGACAAAAGCCGCTATTTCAGACGTATAACGGCGAGTGAGTCCTTGTTTTTCATATCGAGAAAGCTTGGTTGGATCAACGCAAATTCCCCCCTTGGCTCCGCCCAGTGGTAATCCTAAAACTGAATTTTTGAAAGTCATAAGGGCCGCTAAGCCAACAACTTCGGAAAGATCCACATTGTGATGATATCGAATTCCGCCCTTGTAAGGGCCCAGTGTAGAGTTGTACTGCACGCGGTAACCAGTAAATACTTTTACGGATTGGTCATCCATTCGAACCGGCACCGAAACCGTTAAACATCGGCGCGGACGCTGTAATCGTTCAACTATGTTCGGATCACAATTAATAATTTTTGCAGCTTCATGAAATGTCTTCATGCAATTTTGAAAAAGAGGACCCTTTAAATGCGCTTCAGCTTCTGGATTGAGATTGTCGTGGTAAGGCATGGTAAAAAACTCCTTAAAGTTTGCGTGTTTTGAGTGTAAAAAAAAAGACTATGCAATGCCAAGTAAAAACTCTCGCTTTTCTAGCGCTACTCATCATAACTTTCAGTTTTGAACCGGCCCGAGCCGAAATTCTAACTCCGACCGACTGGCAAACACTTAAACGCGATAAAATGGAGATTGAAGACTATTCCTCTGCTCAAGGAGACGTCATTTCTTCCTATATTCCATTTTTCAAAGAGATCGGGCACTACTTCTGGGGGTGGGACCCCAAAAAAGAGCTAAAAAAAGCATCAGATCAGATTTATAGAGAGCCACCTGATTCCAAAACCAATGAGATGATGAAGAGTCTATTCGTTGAATTTGATGTTTCTGATACGAATCACTTCCGAAAAGTGTGGTTTACGCCCACTCCCGAAGTTCGATTCCGTGGTTTATTCGGCATCCACGACTTCAAAAAAAAACGCCCTCTAATTATATTGAGACTGGGAATTCATGGAAATGTTGACGAGCTGATTGCCGAAAGATTTTTAGCTAAAATAATTTATGATGATCTTGATGCAAATTTTCTAGTTATCGAAAGTTTAACGAGTCATGCGTTTCTGTCAAAAAATAAAAATATTTCGCTCGGCGGAGTTGATGAAGGCCTGCAAACTTTTTTAGCGTTGAATGAGATTTCAAATTCACGGTTTAATTCTCTTGTATCAGATTATCATCTGATTGCGCTGAGTATGGGTGCTCACGGAACATTTATAACGGCAATGCTCGACCAGCAAAACTCTCAAAAAATAAAGTCCATACTTAATTTCTGCCCATTGATAAACTTAAAAGAAACATTTGAATTTCACAACAGGGCTGAGTCTAATCTGGCGGGTGCGCTGGTTGATTTGTGGAATGTAAGAAGACTAAAAGCAGTGTTTGATATTTACAAAGACGAATCGGCGCTTCGCAAGTGGTGGATAACTATATTGGATCTCAAACCTCGTTTTACACCCGTTTTGTTGGGGCTGCTTGAGCGCGACCGCCGGCAACCTTTAATTTCAACAGAGCAGGTCAACAAGCTTGTAAAAAACATGAAGTGGCCTGTAGGTCTAGAAAATCATTTCAACACTTCTCTGGGATTTTTTGAGCTCAACAATTTCTGGAAATATTATCAGGGCGTAAAGACGCCGATGACGATTTACACCACACCGAATGACCCACTTGTTGTAAACGAGCTGAACGCCGAACTTATTTTCAACGGAAAACAGGAAGGTGATTTTTCAAATCTGAAATTTACTCGCCTGGAGCGTGGAATTCACTGCGGACTGGCGCCGGTTTACAACTGGAATTACATCGTCAAGCTGGTCAAAGACGGGCTCGGGCTTTAATCCGGGATTATTTTGTACTTTCAATAAAATCGATGATGTCTTTTGCTAAACTTGCAAAAACTTTCTTTTCGCTTTCCAGTCGGGCTCTTCGCATTGTTTCTGCGACATCATAATCTTTTGAATTATCTTTTTTGACTTCTGCTGACTCCGAGTAGACTCCTGTTGTCGGCACTATTCCTGTTCTTACATCCATCAGATAAGACTCAAGCAAAGTGGTGCCTTTTCCGAAAGAAGTGCCTTCAGACCATTTGAAGTCCCAATTTGTATCCGTATTACTATTTATAACCAAAAGGAGATCGGCCTGCACTGTAACGGCTGCAATACGCAAACTTTTAAGGTCAATATTCGCAGGCAGTAAACTCAGCGGCAGGGGTATGACTCGACTTATTTTTTTGCTTGAATCCAGTGTTTTATAAAAACCGGTTACAAAAGCGTCATCCATATCATATTTTTTTGAGCTTACTTTTCTGATGCTATAACTCAACTCTTCAATTGCAGAATTGTTCGTCAACCGAACTATGGCTAATCGAGCAGGTGTAGGAATTTTTATTTTACTGTTCAATATTTTCTGTATGATCTCTTCTGTTATGTTTTCAGTATTCAGAAGAGAACGATTTAACACCTTAGTTGAGGCAAATTGAGTGTTTGTCGGACCGGAATACTGTTCATTTGCAGGCCTGTACGTGGCACAACCAGATAATAGAATTCCTATCAAAATTAACTTCTGCATGCTCACCCCAATGTGAATTTGTTTAAGTATGAACGTCTGAAACTTATTCCGTCAAGATTTCAATCTTCAGAAAATCCGCTTCCCGTATCACTTGTTGACCGATACCGATCATCCTTTCCCGGGCACCGCCCCGAATTTTGCAAAAATACCTTTCATGATACAAAAAAGTTTTATCAAATTTCCAAAAAAAGAACATGGCGGCTCTTTGAGTATTAACAAGCGAAGAAGCCGTAGATCTCTTAACCCAAAAAATCCGCTGCATATTACTCTGAGATCAGAATTAGCAAAAGGTTCCAGATCTCTGATGAGGCACAGAACCCATATACGAAAGGTCATATTAAGATCTTCGAAACGCTTTGAAGTGAAAGTTTATGAGCTGGCAATTTGCGGTAATCATCTGCATCTATTGATCAAAGGCCGAAGAAGATGTGATATTCAGAGCTTTTTCAGAGTTTTGGCAGGGCACATCGCTCAAGAAATATTGAAACAAAATCCATTGAGCGAGAAAGAACGGGGCGGTGCCCCTAAAAAAGGCTGTAAAAAGAATCGGAGGAAGTTTTGGAGTCTCTTGCTTTACTCCCGGGTGGTGAGCTGGGGCAGAGATTTCGGTAATGTGAGCAGATATATTATACGGAATACTTTGGAGGCACTGAATTTAATTCCTTATCGGGAGCGATCGGGGCGGTGCCTCTTGAAGAAGAAGCTCCACTCCGGTTGAAGTGGACTTCCTAATGGTGGAATCTACGTCAGAAAATTTCGTGTTGCCAGAAATCGGATTTGGTTGCGAGTTCGTCAACATAGCCGCGGATATCATCGTGTAAATTTTGCGGCAGTTTGGAAAATGGTCTTACGTGTTCGAGGGGGACGTACCTGAAAGTAAAATTAATACGACGGGTTTCAAAGTTGGTGGTGTTTAATCCATCAAAAAGAATTCCTTTTTCCTCAACTCTTTGTACACGGTGGAAAAGTTGTTTTTTAAATTTATCGCCGCCGAAAATCTGGAGTGAAGAGTCTTCCAGCCATTGCTGTAATATCACATCGCTTTTCTGAGATTTGCCGCTGCTTTTCACAAACTGAAAAAGTGCTTTTTCACCGAATGAAACCGAAGCCACCGGGCCCGGCTCAAAATCTTTATGTTCGCCGACGCGTGCGCAGTCGATTTTTTCAGAACCGATTGTCTTATTGCCGTAAAAATTGATTAAGCAGGTATTCAGGTGCCATTTGTCAGGAACGTCTTTGGGCGAAAATTTTTGCCTTACCATTTGCTCTATTTCAGAGACCATTTTTTGTAAAACACGCGGGTAGGCTTCGGCTGATATGCAGCGGTTATGAATTCCCTGTGGAGGATGATAATAGTTTAAACAGGCAAATTGCCAGTTGCCAAGCCAGTAAACGGGACGCAAAAGCTGTCGGTTCGGTTCATTGTTAGGCGGCGGATTTGAAGCGGAATAACGCATCTCCCAAATAGGAAATAACGTCGACAAATAATCCAGAATTTCATTTTTCTGGCTCTTTGTAACGTAATTGGATTGATAAATCAGGTTTTGATATTGCGATAAACTTCGCATATAGTGACCATGCAACAAGAGAGGTATTCATGTCAAACTTCATTCCAGCACTCAAGGTCGATTCAACCGTCAGAAAGTCTCTGATTGAAAAAGTTACTTTGTTTAAAGGGAAAAAAGTGTTGGTGATCGGTGACGTCGGAGTAGATGAATATATTATGGGAGCGGTCAGACGCATTAGTCCTGAGGCACCGGTTCCCGTTTTGGATGTGGAAAGCGAAGACAAGCGTTTAGGGCTAGCCGCAAACGTTGCCCAAAATGTCGTAAGTATGGGCGGCGTTGTTAAACTCGTATCTGTGATCGGCGCTGATGAGGGCGCAGAAATTTTAGAATCCTTATTGAAAAAATCCGGAGTCAGTTTTGAGTATTTAGTACAGGATTCAAGCAGACCCACCACACGTAAAACCCGTGTGATGACAGGTCAGCATCACCTTGTTCGCGTGGATCATGAGATCCGCAAAAATCTTTCTGCCGACAGCGAAGCTAAACTTCTTTCGGTTATCGAAAAAAATATGAGCGATGTGGATGTTGTTGTTTTGGAAGACTATGCCAAAGGAATTTTGTCACAGGTCCTGGTCGAAAAGATCGTGCAGTTGGCGCACAAAAACAAAAAGTTTCTGATGGTAGATCCTCATCAAACTAAATTTGCCGAATTTTATAAGGGCGTTGATTTGATCAAGCCGAATTACAATGAAGCGCTGGCTTTAACACAGATTCATGAGGACCATATCCAGGATCATTCCGAAAGAGTGCTGCAGGTCGGGCGCGCTTTGCAAAAAATCACCGGGGCTAAGCAAGTGGTCTTAACCCAGGGTAAAGAAGGAATGACAATTTTCTCTCAAAACGATGTTACACAAGTGCCGACATTCGCCAAAAAAGTGTTTGATGTAACCGGTGCCGGAGATACAGTCATAGCCGCTTTAGCCCTTGGTGTTGCTGCCGGGTTACCCTTATCCGATGCCTGTATGATCGCTAATTTCGCAGCGGGGGTTGTAGTCGCCAAGATCGGGTGCGTACCGTGTGAAATCTCGGAGTTGATCGACTCTATAAATACTTTAGGAAATTAATTCCAAATAGCCCGCTTTAAAGGTCTTTTTCTTTACTTTTCGCTCTATATTTAATATGTAGTACTCATAATAAATGGGAATTAACCCAACTGCTGTTATAAGCAGAGCTATTTCGCAAAGTGAATAACTTAGCAAACCGCCAGGAGCCTTTGATGCAAACCTCAGAAACCAGCCCGGCACAGGGCGTTCGAAATTTTTATTCCTTCACATTAGAAAATCTTGAACTCTATCTAAAACAATACGGTAAAGAAAAGTTCCGTGCCCAGCAGATTTTCAAATGGGTGTACGAACAACGCGTAACTGATTTTGATCTGATGTTGAATTTATCAAAGGATTTACGTAAAGAACTTAAAAATTTAATTACTTTCGATTTACCGCCTGTCATAAAACATTTAATCAGTGTTGATGGAACTCAGAAATTTCTTTTTGATGTTCGTGACGGCAACTCAATTGAGGCTGTTGTTATCCCTTCGGACGATAGATTAACATTATGTGTTTCGTCCGAAATCGGCTGCAACATGGGCTGCCATTTTTGTTTTACCGGGAAGCAAAAATTAAAACGCAGGCTAAGCACCGAGGAAATCGTCGGTCAGTTCATAACCGTTCAGGATGTTTTAAAAAAATCAAATCTGAAATTGTCCAATATCGTTTTTATGGGCATGGGCGAGCCGCTCGATAACTGTGAAGCGGTATTCGGGTCTATAGAAGTGATTCACTCACCATGGGGCGTAAATTTATCGCGCAAAAAAATTACGGTGTCGACTTCAGGTTTAATTCCGGAGATGTATCGTGTTGCGGATGCAAAAGTAAGGCTGGCAGTAAGTCTTAACGGTTACAATGACGAAGTTCGTTCGTTGGTTATGCCGATTAACAAAAAATATCCGCTCAAAGATTTACTCGAAGAATGCAAACGTTACTATAAAGCAACGGGCGACAAAATTACCATGGAGTACGTTCTGTTAAAAGGCGTAACAGACCAGATTTCACATGCCCGTGAACTGGTGAAACTATTGAAGAATGTGCCTTGCAAAATAAACTTAATTCCATTCAATGAACATCCGGGCTCAGGTTTTGAAAGACCGAGCGATGAGACAGTACAGGCTTTCCATACGGAAGCGATGAATCTCGGGGCTCAGGTTCTCCTAAGAAGAACCATGGGGCGGGACATCTATGCAGCCTGCGGTCAGTTAACCACGAAAGTAGATCGCCCGGAATCAATGGATATTTCAAATTCAAAAATCGGAGGAACCAATGCGCGAAGTTTTAGTAGTGGGCAGCCTAGCCTATGATTCAGTAAAGACACCGTCGGGAAAAGCAGAGAAATCTTTAGGTGGTTCTGCTAATTATTTTTCAGTGGCAGCCAGTCTATTTTCTAAAGTCTTTGTTGTTGGGGTAGTCGGAGATGATTACTCCGATAATGATCGAAGTATTTTATTATCAAGACGAGTTGATCTAACAGGGCTGCAGACGGTTGCGGGTAAAACATTTCATTGGGAAGGCACTTACGAACACAATTTAAATGAAGCGCAAACATTAAAAACCGAATTGAATGTTTTTGCGCAATTTAACCCCACCTTGCCGGAGAGCTATAGAAACTGCTCTTACGTTTTTTTGGCGAATATTGATCCCACTTTGCAACTACAGGTTTTATCTCAGGTTGAAAAACCGCTTTTCGTGGGAATGGATTCAATGAATTTTTGGATCGACTCTAAACAAGAAGAACTCCTGAATGTTCTTAAAAAAGTAAATATAGTTTTTATGAATGAGGCCGAAGCTAAAATGCTGACTCAAACTTCAAATTCAATTCAGGCCATTAAAAAAGTAGCCGAATTAGGTCCGCAGTATGTCGTTATTAAAAAGGGCGAGTACGGCGCCACTTTGTATTCTAAAAAGCATGGTTTTTATCAGGTTCCGGCGTTGCCTATTGAAAATGTTGTTGACCCGACAGGAGCCGGAGATAGTTTTGCCGGCGGGTTTTTCGGATCCCTGGCGGCTCGATTGAACTCAGGTCATGTACCGGAATGGAACGATCTGAAACTGGCCACCTTAAGCGGTACCGTATTATCGAGTCAGACAATTCAGGACTTTAGTATGAAAGCTTTGTTGAAAGTCGACAAAAATGTTTTTGAAGGCCATTTAACTCTTCTTAAACAGATGATCTATTAGCTCCATTTACTAGACTTAAGTTAGAGGCCGAGTATCTTAAATATCTAAAAATACTCAAGAATTCTATGCAGTATCCATTAAGTATTTGCCTCTCAAAACCGATATTTCTATATATGAGTGGTTCTAAAAAGAAAAAAACTCCAGCTGAAGAATTAATAGAATCTTTATTAAAAGATATGGGTGTTCATTCTCCGAATGCTGAAGACGAAGTAAATGAACGGAGTCCTACCTCAACAGACATTGAAGGTTTAGTTTTAAAAGGTGACGAGCAGGGGTTTGTAATGACCTCTGAAAACACTGAATATGATGACGCCACCAAAAGTGAATTCGAAGGCACACGTCCGGTGTCCTCAACTGAAGTTCTTGAATTTTCAACAGATGAAGAGGTAAATAATAATCTGGCTGCAGCCATGGGTGCATTAACTGCTGAGAGCACTGATGAAAAGAAAAATAGTCCCCGGGATTCAACAATTGCTTTAGATTCGGATGCTCCGGCCATTTCAATTGAAGAATCTGTAAAAGATGAAAATATAAAAACTGAAGTTATCAATGAGATGAGTTCCAATTTAATTCAGGCTCCCGTAACATCGGGCGGCGATTCAGACAAAACCGTAGCCGTTGCAGGATACCAAATGCGGTCTGACTCGGATTATAGCGACAAAGTTAAAATTTCTGTTGGTCAGAATCGAATGTCTTCCGGTTATCAAGCCTGGAATAACAGTGGTTCGGCTGAATCCAATTTGGGTCAGGCAGAAAATCTGCGTATTGCTCAAGAAAAAATTATTGAGCTTGAACAGGAAAATGAAAAACTACGACTTCAAAATGAAGAATTAATGGCTGCTTCCGAAATTATTAAGGAAAGATCAGATCTGTTATCTGCCCAGATTAATGAATATAAAAACGACCGCGATGGCCTGGAAGACTCATTTAAAAATGAAATCGTGCTGTTAAAAAATCACTTAGCGAGAAAAGATACAGAGTTGCAAAGAGTTCAGTTCAAAACAGAAGAGCTGGATTCCCGTTTAAAGTTTGACATGAAAAAAATTCGTATCCGTGAAAGAGAGCTGGAGAACAGACTTGAACTGATACGAGCAGAAAAAAATGCCGTGGTTAAGAACAAAGATGAACAAATTTTAGATTTGAAAAGAAAAATGGACGTTTTGCAAATGGAAGTCGAAAGCTATCGGCAGAAATGTGTCGATCTTAATAAATCCATTGAATCGAGCCAAGACTCATTTAAAAGAACCACACGAGCCTTACGCTTAGCAATGGCCAATCTTGAGCTACAAGAAGAAAACAAAGTACCTTTGAAAAAAGTTGATTAAGTTATGTCAGAGACCACCTCACCAACAACAAAAAAAATAAAGTTAGTTATAAGCGATTTACATCTGGGCAAGGGGCGTCAACTTGAAAACGGCAGCCTGAATTCTCTGGAAGAGTTTTATTATGCGGAGAAGCTGGTCGAGTTTGTGCAATATTACTCCACCGGTGCTTTTCGGGATTTCAGCGTAGAAATAATTATTAACGGGGATTTTTTAAACTTTATTTCGGTAGATTACAAGGGACATTTCCTAACCGTTATAACCGAGTCGATAGCCTTAGAGATATTAAAATCCGTTATCAGAGGACATACTCAGGTGTTTAAAGCGATGGGCGATTTTTTAGCCCAGCCTAATCGTAAAATTACCTATATTATCGGTAACCACGATCAGGGTATGATGTTTCAGGCTTGTAGGGATCACTTGGATCAGGTTATCGGATTTCCGCTTCAATATAAAAATATAATTTATTATTTTGATGGTGTGCATATTGAGCACGGTCATATGCATGAAGCCGCTAACCGTATGGACCCAAAAAAGTTTTTTCTCAAACAAGGTTTACCCGAGCCCATTTTGAATTTGCCGTTCGGGTCTCATTTCTATGTTGAGCTGGTTTTGAAAATCAAAGAGAAGTATCCTCATATCGACAAGGTCCGGCCATTCGGGCAGATGATGAAATGGTGTCTTTTTAATGAAACATGGCTTACGATTAAATCATTCGGCCAGGTCTTCAAATATGTTCATAAAATATTATTTGCTTCAGAAGTGCGTTTTCGCTGGACTATTAAAAAACTGTTAAAAATCTTTTTTGAAAGCGCCATTTTTCCAGATTTAAGCTCTTCAGCGAAAAGAATATTGGCGGACCCGCGCGTGCACACCGTCATTTTCGGACACACTCATGTTTACGAATATAGGCAGTGGGGCGCACAAAAAGAATACTTCAACACCGGTACATGGACCGAGCTCACTTCGCTCGATGTGATTTCATTAGGTAAAATTACAAAACTCACGTACGTACTTTTGGATTATGTAGACCAAGACTCTAGACCAAGGGGTAGGCTGAAAGAGTGGAAGGGTTTCCACAGAATTGAAGAAGATGTAGCGGTAGCTTAGTTATATCTTGCTTGTATCAAAAAATATATTCAGCCATAATAATTCAGAGGATTAAACAGAATGTCCGATAATACGGCCGATAAAACCAGTATAATATCAACGGAGACTTTTAAGGGAAAACTTAAAGCTGCAGGAGATGCGCCTCCGGCTGTTGTTGTTCTTGTAGGACCTGTCGGTTATGTAGGTAAACAGTGGCTTATAACGAAAAGTGATATGACTATTGGCCGCTCTGTAGAAACTGAACTTTATATTTCGGATGCCTCGCTCAGTCGCTCACATGCCAAGTTTGAGGTTTCAGCTAATGACATTTTTATTCTGGACTTAGGATCGACTAATAAAACGATTGTAAATGGTGTTGCTCTTGCGCCAATGACTAAAAGAAAATTAGTTAATAACGACCAGATTAAAACAGGCAATGTGATTTTTAAGTTTCTTGAAAAAGGAAACCTTGAATCCATTTCCAATCAGCAAGTATTTGAAAAGGCCTCTAAAGACGCCTTAACCGGTGCTTTCAGCAAAGGGGCCCTGTTGGAAAAAGGGCCCGAATCTGTTAAGCGAGCCGACGTATTAACCGAGCCACTGTCTGTGATAACTTTTGATATAGATCACTTTAAAAAAATTAACGATACATACGGCCACCCGGGCGGAGACTATGTTCTTAAAGAACTCGGGCAGTTAATGCAGTCTAAATTAGTTCGATCTAACGACTACTTTGCACGCTTCGGTGGAGAAGAGTTTGTCATTATTCTTCAGGCTACACCTTTGAAAACAGCGCAGGAAGTTGCAGAGAGAATTCGCCAAACGGTTGAATCGCATACTTTTGTTTTTGAAGGTAAAAATGTCAAAGTCACTATTTCAATCGGGGTTTCCACAAAGGTTGTAACCGATACGTGGGATAAAATGTATAACCGTGCCGACCAGGCTCTTTATCAGAGTAAGCAGTCAGGACGTAATAAAGTTACCGTGGCTGCATGAAAAGTATAATGGATGATTTTATCCATATTGAAAAAAACAAAGCCTTTCATATCTTAAATCAGGTTGCGGATTCCAGAACAGAAGTTCAGATCAAAATCGCCGATGTGCAAAAAATTGTAAATACCACATTAAATAAATACGGTGTCAGAAAACATTTTTATGTTGCGGACAAAGACGACTCGTTGTCTTTAAAATCCGGCATCACTATTAAAATCATCTTTGAGAACAAACTCTTTTTTTTAAAGACGAACATTAAGAAATTTGAACAGAGTTACTACTTCGACGGCTATGAACATTTGTATGAGCTGGTACGAAGAAGGAGACCACGCTTTAAAGTTCCGGACGCCTGGGCGCAATCAGCTCTTATCCAGTCGAACGAAAGCTTACATCAGTTAAGATCAGCAGCACGGATCATAGAGATGTCCAAATCAGGTATGAAGCTGTCGGTTAATCCTGAGCTTCCACGTTATGAAAAAAATCAGATTATAAATTTGAGATTTAAAATCTTCAGACGGGCTGAAATTCAGTTGAGTGCCAAAATTGTTCATTTGAAGAGAAATATATCTGCCGGTCCTACCATCGGCGTACAATTTATGGACGATACTATTTTACTTAAAAATAAAATTCAGAATGTTTGTGATGATCTCGCATTTTTCTATGCAGCAGATGCTGACACATAAGAAATAATTATAGTTACAATTAGCTGTTTTGCTAAAAGTTCAATAAAATCGTATATTTAGGATCATAATGACCTTGTTTCCGGGCATGCGTATTGCTATAACTTCTATCAAGGGGTGAGATGCAACTGGATGGAGGACCAGGGCATCGATCATGAAAAAAAGTTAAATCATTAACCGAAATTGACAGGGGGGCTGTCCAAATGAAAAGAGAAATCGATCAAGATCTGAAAACAGATATGCAACTGGTCGAAGAAGTTCGTAGCGGTCAGCGTGCTTCATTCTCAGAACTCGTGAAACGGCATCAGAGAGGATTACTACGGTTGAGTATGAGATTTATGAAAGACATGGACGTTGCACAAGACGTGGTGCAAGACGCTTTTATTAAAGCGTACGAAAAGCTGAACTTATTTGAGGGCAGAGCAAGTTTTAAAAGCTGGCTTTTCCAGATTGCAGTCAATACGGCGCGCAATAAACTCAGAGAGAACAGATACGACTTTACCAATATTGATGATGTTCATTTAAGTGTTTCACCAACGGCTGAAAAAGTTTTGGTGCATGCAGCAGTCAGTGAGATCATTCAAACAGAAGTCGACCGGTTACCATTTAAACAAAAAACAGCTTTAGTATTAAGAGTATATGAAGATATGAGTTTTGCTGAAATTGCAGAAGTTATGCAGTGCCCATATGACACCGCAAAAGCAAACTATCGACATGCGCTTTTGAAACTAAAAGAAACTTTTGAAATGCAATCTGAACTGAGAAAATGGACTGAAGATGTAGGTGGATTTTTTATGGAACTCAATACAAAATTCGTGGAGGCAGAATGAAAAAAATGGATCTTATGAGAGAAATGGTTTTAGTCAAAAAACTTAAAGCAGAGGATGCCATTGAGCTACCCATGGATGAATTGTTTTTTGATGATCTGCATAACAAGATAATGCTTTCTGTGGAGAAAACCGAAGTAAAGCCTCTCAGTAAGTGGACGAAAACATGGGTTTTCTTAGAACAAAAAAGCCTGAATCAATTGCCCAAGTTAAAAAAGGTCGTCAAGTTGAGTATTACTGCCACGAGCATTACAATCGGAATTGGATTGCTGAAGTTCAGCTTAAGCAGCCAGATGAGTTATGCACAAAATAATACAAATAAAAATTTGATTCTGACTGAAGCTCAGAGAAACCCTATGGAATGGTCAGAGCTTGTTGTTAACTATCAAAATGAAAATGATTTTTATGCGGATATTTTAAGTCAACGCGGACCTGAGACTATAGTCGAGATCGATAAAGTAATGGCGCAATCGTTATAAAAATTCAATCACTCGGAAATGGACGTCCGAGTCTGAGTCATGCATACTACAACCGTATGTTTAAATATCTGTCCCTGTTTCCTATTCTGATTTATTCAATTAATACTTATTCATTTAACAATGAAGCTGAAGTTAAAAAAACGTATTTAGAAGACATTTTAATCTGGAAAATCAGCAATGAACTTAAGCTGACGGCCCAGGAAGAACGAAAGTTCACCGAAATAAACAAGTCATTAAATAAACAAAAAGCTGAAATAAACAGAAAAATTCAGGAATCCGTCCAGAATATGAGTGAAAATAATTCTCAGTCTCTGGAAAAACATAAAAAATTAATTCAGGCTTATAATCAGATTTCCGTGTCTGAATTTGACTCAATAAAAAAACTTCTTGGCGCAAAAAAATTCAT
>JAYTFA010000333.1:0-2317 GCA_043734765.1 Pseudobdellovibrio sp.
CGCAGGATCCCTTTTATTCCGTTAACAAAATCAAGCTGGCGAAAGTTGATGCCTTGGGGCTCGAAACGGATCATTTTATTCAGTGTATTTTAGGCCGAAAGCAATTGGCTATTACGGCAACTGAGGCAACACTGGCTTTGAAAAATATTGAAAAATTTATTACAAAACTTGAAGGAAACTTAAATTGAAAAAACAGGTTATGATCATCGCGGCGGAAGCTTCAAGTGCGCACTATGCGCTGAAGCTCATGCAGCACTGGAATTCGGTAGGTAGAGACCTCAGTTATTTCGGTGTGGGTGATGACACGATGGAAGCCTCCGGATTTGAACGCTTCGGTAAATCGGAGGAAATGGCAGTTGTAGGTGCGGCCGAGATCTTTGCACAATATTCTCATCTTAAAGGTGTTTTTGATCAGTTGGTGGCGCAGGCAAGAACCCGTAAACCGGATATCGTAATTTTAATGGATTATCCTGAGTTTAACCTGATGCTGGCTAAAAAACTGCATGCCATGGGATTGAAGTGCTTCTACTATATTTCTCCGCAGGTCTGGGCCTGGCGTAAAGGCCGAATTGAAACCATTAAAAAATACTGTGAAAAAGCTTTTTTATTATTTCCGTTTGAGGCTGAATTCTATAGATCCAAGAATGTACCGTACGAATTTGTCGGGCATCCGTTACTGGACGAGTTCAATGAAGACCTGCTCGATGCTAACAAGATTCAGTTCAATAAAGAAAAATATGGAATAAAAAAAACAGAAAAACTGTTGGCACTTATGCCGGGCTCCCGTCGCGGTGAACTGAATCAACATCTCGAAATTCAGTTGGAAGTAGCAAGACGATTGCTGGTAAAATATGATTTCTTAAGACTGGCAATTTTAATTGCCCCGACCATCCGTAAAGAAGAAGTGACGGGTCGACTGGACGATTTTACATCGCCCTATATTCTGTTGCAGGATGATCCGAATAAAATGATCAGTATGGCGGATTATGTTTTAGTGGCCTCGGGCACGGCCACTCTTATGGTGGGATTACTGCAAAAACCCATGGTGATCATGTATAAATTAAAATGGCTTACCGGGATTTTTGCAAAACTTTTTATTAAAATCAAATACTTTGGTTTAGTTAATTTAATTCTCGGCAAAGAAGTGGTGCCGGAAAGAAAACAATCCGAAGCCAATCCCGATGAGCTGTTTGCCTTAATGGATCGGTTCATCAGCGATCCTGTTTATACTCAGTCCACAATCAATGAGCTGAAACATTTGTCTTCATATCTTGGAGAAAAAGGAGCTACTCAGCGAGTGGCTAAAAGTTTAGAAGCCTACTTATGAAAGCTTTAGCACCGGTCGAAAAAATTTATCATCTTCTGGTCGGAGCTAAAAACTTCTTTTACGACCGTTATTTTCTTAAAACCATTAAACTTAAAATTCCCGTGGTGTCCGTTGGAAATCTCTCATTTGGCGGAGTGGGAAAAACTCCCTGTATTATTCTTCTGGCTCGGGAGTTATCCCTTGAGTATAAAGTCACGATAGTGACCAAAAGTTACAAAGCCAGCCTCAGGGAACCCGGAATGGTTAATCTGAACACAGCTCATGCCGCTGAAACTTTTGGGGATGAGGCGTGTCTTATTCAGCAAAAGTTGCCGAACTGTACAGTGTGGTCGGGGCCGAACAAAGCTTCCTCAGCCGCAGCTAGTATTATCACTCAGCCCAATATCATTTTGCTAGATGACGGATTCAGTCATAGAAAACTCTACAGAAATTTTGATCTTGTTTTAATTGATGCCACTCAGGGATTTGATAATTATCAGCGTGAGTCGATAAACAGTTTAAAGCGGGCACATGCTGTATTGATAACCAAGACTAATCTATCAAACAAAAAGGCCATCTCTGAAATCGAAAGAAAAATACTCTCGGTATCTCCGCAACTTAAAGAAAGTCTATTTCAATCCGGGGTAAAAACAGAATTAAAACTTAAAAAAACAGATCCTCTCTTTGTTTTTTGCGGTTTGGGGAGGCCCCAGACTTTTATTAAGGATCTTGAGCAGCAAGGCTACCGGGTTATTCACAAAAAATATTACGCAGATCATTTTTTCTATTCTGTTGTAGAACAGAAAAAGATTGCGGAAGAGTATCTTGATTTGCAATTAAAATACAAAAATTTAAAGCTAGTTACCACTGAAAAGGATTTTATTAAAATCTCCGAGAATTCTCTCAAGGAAAATCTTTTTGTTCCTGAGCACAGCATCGATTTGGATTCGGTTCAGAAGGAGGTCTTAATTGAGAAAATTAGGCAATCTCTTTAGTCATTTCCTGGCATTT
>JAYTFA010000334.1:0-30482 GCA_043734765.1 Pseudobdellovibrio sp.
TCGGAATGGCCTGATTTCGTGGGCAGTTTTGATACGATCTTTTTGGATCCACCGACTTTTTCAAATTCCAAAAGCATGAAAACAGATTTTGATGTTGAAAGAGATCAATATCAGCTGGTGGTTAATGTTTTGAAGCTTCTGAAGGCTGACGGAACACTTTATTTTTCAAGCAATAAGCGCGACTTTAAACTTTCAAGAGAAATTTCTGATAAATTCAGGGTTAAAAATATTACTAAAGACACAATCCCGGTTGATTTTCATGACCAGAAAATTCATCACTGCTTTGAAATCAAATACATTCGTTAATATCCCTCAGTAATGTCTATTTTATCAGCATAAAAGAAATATCAAAATTTGAAGTCTATTTAGCAGAAAAATGTTGCTCGAAAGGGCTCTTGGTCCTATTTTGACCGCTGCAAAAAAACATCCGAAAAAGGTCGTGAAATGAAAGCATTAGGTCGTCACATTCTCGTTGAATTCATGAACTGTAAAGCTGACGTTTTAAATGATGTCGCTGCTATCGAAAGCGCCATGGTTGAAGCGGCTCAGATCGCCGGTGCAACCGTTATCAATTCCACCTTTCACCACTTTTCTCCTTACGGCGTATCCGGTGTTGTCGTTATTCAGGAAAGTCATTTGGCTATTCATACCTGGCCCGAGTATCGCTATGCTGCAGTGGATTTATTTACTTGCGGAGATACGGTTGATCCATGGGTTTCTTTTGAACATTTAAAAAAAGTTTTTGATGCTTCCTATTCGGCGTTGGAAATGAATCGCGGCGCAACTCACGTTCTGAAAAAAGGAAACGACATTCAGGTTAAGCCCAACGATACGGAAAACTACGATCCTAAAAAAGGTTACAAAATCAATCGTAACGTCTGGTTTACTGACAAAGACGATAATCAGGCCCTTTCTCTCCGATACACCGGTGAAGTTCTGTTTGATGAAAGAAATGAATTCCAACGCGTTCGAATTTTAGATTCTATTTCATACGGAAAAATGCTGACCATTGATGATATGGTCATGTGCACCGAGCGAGACGAATATCACTATCATGAAATGATCACGCATCCCGCGATGCAGGCTTTTGAATCGGCCAGCGGCAAAACTGCTAAAAACGTACTTGTTATCGGTGGCGGTGACGGCGGTACTATCCGTGAAATCTGTAAATATGACGGTTTAGAAAAAGTAACTATGGTTGAAATTGATGAGGCGGTAGTTCGTGCCTGCAGACAACATCTTCCGGCAATTGCAAGCGAGTTTACAAATCCAAAAGTAAATTTGATTATCGGTGACGGCATTAAATTTATCGCCGAAGCTGCAACTGATGCTTACGATGTTATTATCGTTGACGGATCAGATCCCGCTGGTCCCGCAGAAGGCCTGTTCTCAAAAGATTTTTACAACAATTGTAAAAAGGCCTTAAGGCAAAATGGCGTATTGGTAACTCAGGGTGAATCTCCGATGTTCCATTCGGAAACGTTTGTAGAATTGAACAAATGCTTAAAACAGGTGTTCTCTCCCAATCAGGTTTACACAATGCTGTTTCATGCACCTACTTACCCTTCCGGTATGTGGAGTTTACAAATGGCCGTTAACGGGCAATATCACCCCGTAAAAGACTTCAAAAAAGATGCGGCTACTCAGTTTGCAAAAGCCAAAGATCTTCGTTACTACAATGAAGACTTGCATAGCGCGGCGTTTGCACTGCCTACCTTCGTAAAAAAGATGTTAAACACCTAATAGCGAATAATGCGATCTGGCATGACTCAGGTATAAACTAATTCAATGATTAGTTTATACCGTTTTGTTTTAAAATTTTACAAGGAGTCACATCAATGAGCGTTTTAGCCCAACTCATGTCTATCGAAGGAATTTCATTCGTTTTAAAATGGCTTCACTTTTTTTTCGGATTATTGTGGATAGGTCATCTTTACTATTTTAATTTCACCCAAGGTTCGGCAATGGCTCAGGCTGATGGCCCTACAAAGTCAGGAATCACAACTAAACTTTTACCGATTGCACTTTGGTGGTTTCGTTGGGGAGCCATGTGGACGTTGGTAACAGGAATTATTCTGTTAGCTATTAAAGGTCATGTCAGCGGCATGGCTGTTTACTCTAGTGGCTGGGGCGTGGCGATTCTTATCGGTGTAGCAATGGGTATTACAATGTGGGCCAATGTTTGGTTTATTATCTGGCCTAATCAAAAAGTTATTATGGCATCCGCAAATCAAGTTGCTACAGGTGGAACTGCGGACCCTAAAGCCGCGATATTGGCTCCAAAAGCTCTTTTGGCTTCGAGAACAAATGTTCTGTTATCGATTCCGATGTTATTTTTTATGGGAGCGGCAAGTCACCTTCCACTACCAGTAACCCCTGAATCGAATTTATATGCAGTCTCTATCGTGCTTGGAATTCTTTGGCTTATAATCGAAGGAAATGCGATTAAAGGAAAAATCAGCTTCATGCAAACAGTTAAGGGCGTTATAACCGGTGGTTTTGTTCTAACAGCCATTATTTATGCAGTTTTGGCAGCCTTAATTTAACAACGAGATGAAATTTTTAACGTGTATATTTTTTCTCACGGTTTTGTCGTCTTGCACGAAAAAAGCCAACTCTTCAACTGATCAGCTCACGGCTGATCAGTTGGTTCAAAGAGGAAAGTCAGTTTACAACCTGAATTGCATCGCCTGCCATAACTTAGATCCCAGTAAGGATGGCTCCTCAGGGCCTGCCATAAGTGGCTCTTCAAAGGAACTTTTAGAGGCACGAATTCTGCGTGCAACTTATCCTAAAGCTTACAAGCCCAAACGCGATTCTAAACAAATGCCTGCACTTCCACATCTCGAAAAAGAAATTCCGGCAATTCAAGCATTTTTAAACTCCAAATAAGGTAGCTGGCACCTTTTGGTTTCGGATTCCGTCCTTAGGGGGCGCCGGGTTCAAATTGGTTTGCTTTTAACTGAGCCTGAATTTTGTAGTACTCAAAGATATGAAAAAAAGTACTTTTCGGTCCAATAAGAAATACTTTCATGTTTCACTTGAATATCGCACTCACGGTTTGATTAAAAATTTAGATTGGATTTTTATTCAGACTAAAGTTGCTGAATATGCCATAATTTATGAAATTGAAATTCACTCGCTCGTTATGATGGACACCCATGTTCATCTGCTGGTATCCACTTTTGAAAACAAGGAAAATTTTTTCTGTGAAAATCTTCAGAATAGTATTTTTAAAACTGATAATCTCGAAAATTTATCCGAACCAATACTCAACTATTCCCAATACCTGAATACCTATAAGTATATTTATCGAAATCCTGTCGATGCCGGCATCTGTAAAAAAGCTGAAGACTATCCTTATTCTTCGCTTTACATTCTTTTGGGAAAAGGTCTTTCACATTGTCGGGTTTGCGATCATCTGGGGCTGATTCAAAACCCGATACATATTTTAAAATGGTTGGACCAGAATATTGACTATAAAATATCTCAGTTAAAGCTTTTGCGCCAAGCCAGTTCTTTTTCAATGTAATTTTTTAAATAGGACTGCTGGGACTCGAGTTCATCATTAGACCAATTCAGTTCACTTTTAAAGATAGTCGAAATTTCACTTAGCAAACTTAATCCATGGTCACGATGAGAAAGCATCAAGGGCACCCGGCGAGTGTAAAAATCAACAAGATTTATACACATAGTTGAGTAAATGGCCTGACACGCTTCAAGCTGCCAATAGGTTTTCTCGCCACCGTACTTTTTTATAATCTCGAAAGATTCAGCACCGAATCGCTCGGATAAATACTTTTCATTTTCGGTGGTTGAGTTTTCAAGTGCATAAGATATTTTTTCTCCGGTAACATATTCATTCAGAGCCCGTGTTGTTTCACAACGTTTATATGATAATCGCTTTTCAACAGGCAATGTACTGAGCACACGATCAACAATTTGTTCCGACATCAACCTGTAAGTTGTGTATTTACCGCCGGCAATAAAAGTAAAACCCCTGCTGTCTGCTAAAATGACATGCTCGCGGCTGGTTTTACCTTCTGTTCCGGATTCATCTTTAACAAGAGGTCGAACCCCTACATAACTACTGATAATATCTTTGTCCGTGATATTCGCATCAGGAAAATAATCATTTGTAATTTTCAGTAAATATTCAACGTCTTCAAAATCGGCTTTAGCATTTGCAGGATCCCCTGAAAAATCGGTGTCGGTTGTTCCTATAATAATCATGTCATGACGAGGAATTGCAAAAACGATTCGATTGCCTTTTTGGGCTGCCATAACCACGGCACTTGGCAAACTGAGGCGGTTTTTTGAAAGAGTTAAGTGTATACCTTTGGTGGGGCGTAAAATACTTTTCCAGTCGTTTACCAGTTTTTCACCCACGAGATCGGTCCACGGTCCAACTGTGCTGGCTACATGTTCACAGTTAATTTTAAATTTTTCACCGGTTAATGAGTCGATAACCTCTAGAGCCTTAACTTTTCCGTTTTGAATATCAGACCCGACAACTTTAGTATAATTCACCAGACAGGCATCGGCCTCATTTGCGGATCTCAGAGTTTCATAAACCAGCCTATCATCGTCCATGTAAGCATCTGAATATACACAAGAGCCCACCAAATCGCTCTCTCGAACAAAAGGTATCCTCTTAAGGGTTTCGGCCTTGTTTAAATTTTCATGTCCCTCGGGACTTTGAAAAAGGGCCAGGAGATCATATAACATAAGGCCCAAACCCATTTTAAACGGACCAACCCGGCTGTTTTTAAATAATGGGATTAAAAATCTGAGTGGATGCACCAAATGCGGTGCAATTTCAAAAAGCTTGGTGCGTTCTGATAAGGCTTCAAATACCAAGTGAAACTCATAGTTTTCTAAATAACGTATTCCGCCGTGAATCAATTTACTCGAACGTGAAGAGGTACCTACAGCAAAATCGGAAGCTTCCACCAACGCAACTTTTAATCCTCGCATGGCTGCATCACGCGCAACCCCGGCTCCAGTTATGCCGCCACCGATGATAAGCAGATCAAATTTTTCAGTTCTTAATTTTTGTATATTCTGAAGGCGTGTTTTAAAAGAAAAATCTTTCATCAATATCCTATTTTGTCGTTTTTAAATAAGTTACGGATCGTTCCCATGGAACAAAAGGTAAAGTTTTAACCAAGGGCTGCTTTTGAACCACATCTGAAAAAAGCACCTTTTGAAAATGCTTTTCCCGAGATAATCTATACGCAATATCCACAAGTTCCGTGAATACTTCAGAACTGGAGGCACTTACGTACTCAACCCATAATGACTGAGTTTGCTTATCAATAAACAAAAGAGCCTGACCCATAAAAAAACCGGCAATATTCTGCGCGGAATCAAGCGCCAGAAAGCTCCAGCCGGTTTTGAAATAATGCTCCAGCGATTCTTTTCTAAAAAATGAATTCCAGACCATGATTTGATTTTCAATTTCATGCAAATCAGCAGAAAAATGTTTGTTGTATTCATAGTTGAATACTTTTTCTACATCGTCCAACTGTGCGATTCGGTAAGTAATTTCACTCATTAACCCATCAGACACGAAATAGCCGCTTTAGCCAAGCAGTTCTCGACTATTATCCAGTAGAAGTTTAGGCCATTCTGATAGAGTCTATAGAAATGAATTATAAGCTTTTTCCAAGTGAATTCTGGGCCCAAATTGAATCTACAATTATTGATTTAAAAAATAAAAATGCTGCACTAGTTGCCGCATTTGATGCAGATGGAACTTTGTGGGATGTTGATCTGGGTGAAAACTTTTTTCAATATCAGATTGATCACAAACAAGTGTTGCTACCTGATGATCCCTGGAATCATTACACCGAAATGAAAAAAGTAAACAACGACCCACGAGCCGCCTATTTGTGGCTGGCTCAAATCAATAAGGGCGTAAAATTATCTGAACTTCAAAAGTGGGCGCAAACCGCTTTTGATAAAATCGAACCTATGCCTATTTTTTCAGAACAAAAAAAATTGATTGAACTTTTCTTAAAGCATTCGGTCCAGGTCTTTATCGTAACAGCTTCAGTTAAATGGGCCGTAGAGCCCGGCGCAAGAGCTTTGGGATTAAGTTCAGATAACGTAGTAGGAATCGAAACTCAGGTCACGGATGGACTGATAACCGAAGAGGCCATGCTTCCGATTACATATCGCCAGGGCAAGGTTGATGCTCTATTAAAAAAGAGTAACAATATTATGCCATTTTTCTGCTCCGGCAATACGTTAGGTGATTATGAGCTTTTGCAAAGTTCAACAAATCTAAGGCTGGCTGTAAGCGCGGCCTCCCGGGATGACAGACTATTTAAATCAGAAAATGAACTTCTAACAAAAGCTGCTGCAAACAACTGGTGGAGACATCGTTTTATATGAGTACAATAATTCAGGGTGTCGTAAGACTTATCATATTGGCCTGTCTTGTTTTAGGAGTGGTCCTTATTGTTAAAAACAGAGAAGAAAAAATCAGCGCTAAAAAAAAGATGGAACTTGAAAGCAACAATCCAAAAGCCCTGGCTTTAAAAAAGTATCTCCTTACTTATAACAAGCCCCAAAGAGTCGAAATTTTTAATTATACAAAAAGATATGACAAAGACGTAAATGAAATCCTCGAAATGAAAATTGCAACAGACCCCAACTCGAATTTCTACGTCACAATCCAGTTTTTTACTGATGAAAACGACAACGATGCTCCACTTGTGGCTCAAATCCGGTTTTTGGACTATTTAAGCGACAATTTGGTTAAAGAACACAGTATTAATTTAGAATAGCTGCAAACTATTAGTTTGATGCCATCAACTTTTCAATATCCGCGATTTCTTTTGGGGCCGTCGATGTCAGATTGTCGCAACCATTGGCCGTGACCACAATATTATCCTCAATACGCACACCGATTCCGCGGAACTCTTCAGGAGCGGACCTATCATCAACAGGAATATATAAACCCGGCTCTACGGTAAAGCACATACCGATTTCGATCGGACGGGCTTCGCCTTTTATAAAATACAATCCGGCATCATGCACATCCATGCCTAACCAATGCCCGATACCATGCGGATAATACTTACGATGTTCATTGGCTTTCATTGCATCTTCTTTTTTTCCGCTTAATAAACCGAGTTCGAACATCAAATCGGTCAACTTGTCCTCGCCCATTTTATGCAAATCTTTAAAATAGATGCCCGGCTTGATTGCCGCAATAATTTCTTTCTGAATATTCAAAACACCTTGATACACTTTTCTTTGTGCAGCGGAAAATTTTCCGTTAACAGGAAATGTTCTGGTGATATCGCCGGAATAATAATTATATTCCGCACCAGCATCTATTAAAAGTAAGTCACCGTTTCTGCAAACTTGATCATTAAAATTATAATGCAGAGTTGTGGCATTGGCTCCGGAAGCGATAATGTAAGGGTAACCTACGCGGGCAGCGCCTTTCATATAAAACTCATGTGCAATAACAGCCTGTACCTGTCTTTCATTCACACCGGGCTTTGTAAACTGCATTGCAGCTACATGCGCTTCGGCGCTTATCTGACTGGCTCGTCGCTGGTTGGGTAAATCGTCTTCATCTTTCCTCAGTCTGAATTCACCCAAAAAAGTGTCAGCGTCTTTAATAGTTAAAAGACCATAACCCGAACGCCCATGCGCGCGCTTCAATGAGGTTAATACTTTTTGCACTTTTTCATCGGCTGCGGGGTTTTTATAAAGACGATAATAAACATCTTCGAAACCTTTTAAAAATTCAACGGCCTTTTCTTCAAATTTATCGATCGTGTAAACTTCGTCGATCAAGAATTCTTTTTTTGTTCCTTCCGGACCGAAACGGAAACCATCCCAGGTTTCACGCTCAACATTTTTTTCACGAACAAACATGATGGTTTCGGGAGTTTGATCCGGACGGATCAATAAGAAACTTTCAGGCTCTTCAAAACCTGTTAAATAATACATATTTGAATCTTGGCGATAGGCGTGTTGAACGTCATCATTTCTGATTTGTTCAGGATGAGATGCAACAATGAGCGCAGCCCCGTTCAATTTACCTATTACTTTTTTTCTTCTTCGCTTAAATATCTCAGGATTTTCCGTAGATTTTCTCATATATAATCTTTCGTGTTTTTATAACCCGTACTTAATGGTTAACTTCTTTACTTCATCATAGCCCAACTCGGCTCCTTTGGCTATAATTTCGCGTTTCTTATCAATATCTTTTATGCCGTAATTGTCTAAATTGATATTAACGGTATCGTCTACGCCTGAAATTTTCTTAGCCATAAGGGCGGCTGATTCGACCCATAAGATATTGTCAGAGGACAGATAGTCTTCTAAAAAAGAACGCTTGGTATTCTGTGACAAAACATTGATAAGAACGATCTTATTTGCACCTGTTGCCCTGAGATGCTGGGCCAGTCCCGCAATGTCATTCATTTCAGCCACACTTTGTGAATAAGGCCTGCTGAGCGGCGGCTGTGCAAGACAAAATGGAATTAATTTGTTTAACTGCCCCCGATTTAACAAGTAAATTATCTGTTTGCTGATGTTCAGCGAAGGGCATACAAATGGAATTTTCAAATCACTGACGCTTTTTTTTTCAAAAAGCATGTTACCGATTTCTTCAACATTCTGAAAATCTTTAACCTTTGAAAGCTGCCACTCAATTTCATTAGAAGATAAATTGGTGGCATAGGATGCGGCCACAACTGCACCCCATTCAAAGCCTCCTACAGAATGAATAGGCCATTTTGACTTTTCTATTTCTTTAATTACACCGATATGGGCCCATGCTTTTGCTCCACCGCCGGAGAATATGAGAGCAATTTTAGGGAGTACTTTCACCGGAGCCGGTAAGTGCGGAGTTACTGTAGGCGAAGCTTCCGCTTCGCTCACAACCGGCTTTGCTGTATCTGCCGCCGTATCTTTTGCAGTATCCTTTACTGATTCCTTAGTTGTCGGTTTAACAGCACAGCCCGCAATAAATACCATAACCAAAAACTTAAATATTATTTTTACCATATATAAAAAACTCCTGATTGCCGTCTTTGCCCGTTACTTCGGATTTTATGTAAGCTTGGACGTTGTGAAAATTCTGTAATGCTGTTTTTCTAATATTTTCCTCGATGGAGCGATAAACGGTGGAATCTTTAACAATTCCGTTTCTATCAAGGTACTCCTGTCCGCATTCATATTGTGGCTTTACCAGAAAAAGATACTCACCCGCTGGTTTTAAAAAGTTCACCAGCGATGGGATAACCTTCGCAACCGATATAAATGAAACATCCATCACAATCATATCAAACTTGCCCGCAGGAACCAAAGCAAGAAATTCTTTACTGCCGGCAAGATCCTTAGCGTTTAGTCCTTCAAGAGTCGTGATTTGTGCATTGTTTTTCAGGCTTGGATGCAGTTGATCGTGCCCGACGTCCACTCCTACCACATTAGTAGCCTTTAACCGAATCAAGCAGTCCGTAAAACCCCCCGTAGACTGGCCTACGTCCAGGATATGCTTACCTTCCACTTGAATACGAAGACTTTCCAATGCCGCCTCAAGTTTTAAACCTGCACGCGATACGAACTTCTGAAGCGGATTGTTCTCAACAAAAATTTTGTTAATTTTACTATCGTCGACTACAAGGCTTGATTTCATTAATTTTATTTTTTCAGTATTCTGTAAAAAATAAACAAATCCACTGGCTATAAAATCCTGAGCCTGAGTTCTGGAGTTTGCTAATTGCTGCTGAACCAAGTACAGATCTAATCTCAACTAGGCTTTCCTCATAAGGTTAAAGCTCACCAGCTCTGATAAAACCTGGGTATTATCAATATTAAGCAGGGCGAGGTGATTCTTGGCAACGGCAGAGTGGCGCGCAAGCTCTTCTTGTGTTTTATTCAAACCTAATAAACTTATATAATTTTTAAAATCCTGAATTTTATCTTTGTGATCCAACAAATCATCTTTAATTTGAAATGCCATTCCTAAATTAAACGAAAATTCAGAAATATTATGTAACTCAATTTCGCTACAATCCGCAACAATGGCGGCACCCACAGCAGAAGCCTGAATTAAATTAGCTGTCTTTAATTTATGAATTTGCTGCAAATCCTGGAGGCTCATCGGGCTGCTCGCCAACATGTCAAAAGCCTGACCCGAAACCATTCCCATGGATCCTATTTTTTCAGAAATATACCGAACTAAATTAATTCTGGCTTCCGGTCGAATGAGTTCATCTCCGGAAAGTATATAAAATACATCAGTTAATAATCCATCGCCGGCTAACAGGGAAATGTCTTCAGAAAAAACTTTGTGATTAGTAGGTTTACCCCGTCGTAAATCGTCATTATCCATACAAGGCAAATCGTCATGAATTAAAGAATATGTGTGAATCATTTCGAGCGCTAAACACAAATTAACAACTTTATTTACGTCGGAAGAAAAAAGTTTAAAAACAGAATAGGCCAAAAAAGGTCGAAATCTTTTTCCGCCGGACAATAAACTGTATTCCTGACTTTTCAGTAAAATTCCGGAATAATTTTCATTTTTCTTAATATTTTCCAAATAGGATATGAGCCAGCGGTCAAACTGAAAAATAAATTCATGTTGTTGCTGGTCTAACGCAGACGGCATTACTCAGAATCTTCAGATTCAAAATTCTTAGTGATGGCCTTTCCGGACTCGTCAAAACCGACCAGCTGTTTAACCTGGGCCTCGGCCTTTGTGAGCTGTGTATGGCAATCTCTTGAAAGCTTAACTCCTTCTTCAAAGAGCTTTAAAGATTCCTCAAGTGCAAGCTCGCCCTTTTCCATTTTTTGTACGATCTGCTCTAGGCGTGTTAACTTTTTTTCAAAATCCATGATTACTCCTTCATGCTCAACTGATTTGTGTCTGCAATTTTTTTTACTTCAGCTTCGATTAGTCCATCTGCAATTTTAACTGTGATCAAATCCGCAATACTCACTTCGGTAATTGATTTAATAACTTTATTGTTTTTAGTGGTTATTGAATACCCTCTGTCGACAACTGCAAGGGGGCTCAGTGAGTCCAATTTACCCATGTTGTTTTTCAGTTGAAAAGTTAATTTGTCGATCTTAACCTCAATGGATTTATTGAGCATAAACTGGGATCTTTCAATTTTATTTCGAAGACGTTGAATCACATCCTGCGGCGAAACCAACTTTTTACTGAGAATTTGAATATCTTTATTAAGATGTGAGAAATAGACTTTTGCCGCGAGCTCGAGTCTTGATAAAAGTTCATCATTTCTAAAAGCATAGTCCTGCAGCTTTTTCTTCGGATCCGTCAAACGTCTTATCGTGAGGACTAAATTCTGGGTTTTCAATTTTAATAATTTTTGAATTCCGGAAACCAAAACTCCGTTGATGTGATTTAATCTCTGGGCAATTTCGGTGCTGCTCTTGGCCACCAATTCAGCTGCGGCTGAAGGTGTTGGAGCCCTGAGATCCGCGACAAAATCACAAATTGTAAAATCGACTTCATGGCCTACCGCTGAAATAACCGGTATTAGCGAGGCGGCAATCAATTTTGCCAGCCTTTCATCATTAAAGGCCCAAAGATCTTCCATAGACCCGCCTCCGCGACCGATAATAATGACGTCCACAGGTAACAGGCTCGCCTTTGTAAAAGCATCCACCAATGACGTCGTGGCCCCAACTCCCTGAACCAGCGCCGGCACTATAGTAAGTTGAACGTTGCGCGCGCGTCGCTTCATAATATTTAAAATATCCTGAATAGCCGCACCCGTAGGTGAAGTTACAATTGCTACATGGCGAGGATAGGCCGGAATCGGTTTTTTTCGATCAGGCTGAAATAAACCTTCCGCTTTCAGTTTTTCTTTCAACTGTTCAAATTGTTTTTGCAGGGCGCCGGCACCAACCGGCTCCATGGTTTCACAAACAATCTGATAAGTTCCCCGAGGTTCATAAACAGTAATTCTGCCGCGAACTATAACTTCTAATCCATCATGAGGTTTGAATTTTAATTTCGAATTATGACCGCGAAACATTATGGCTGAAATCTGCGCCTTGGAATCTTTCAACGAAAAATAAAAATGACCGGAACTGTGCGGCTTGAAATTGGAAATTTCAGCCTGTACCCAAACTACGCCGAGATGTCCTTCGAGAGTTTGTCGGATATGTGAATTTAACTGTTCAACATTGTAGACAACAGAATCACGCGCACTACGATTTAAAGATGAATTTTCCTCAGAGCCTGAAAGATTGTCGGTGGACATGGTGGAAACTTAGTCAGCCCACTCTGTGAAGTCAATCAAGAAAGCCACAAATTTTGCAACGACCAAAGGCCTCCAACATAGAGCGACAGGATGGCAATTTTTCGATGTTTTTCGAATGCCGAATGTTGCGCCGGCATTCGTTTTTGCGCCAGAGCCACGAGGTGAGGCACTTCAAGCACAAAATTAATTGCTAGACCATAAAAAAATACAATAAAGGGAAAATAAAAATCAAGAGCATGAATGGAGCTAATTGAAGCATTAATCATGCCTATTATTCGGATTATTTTAAGAATTCTAGAGTCCTGATTTATAGACTTTTTTAAAAAGATTAGATAGGCTTATAGGTGAGGGTTCGAGGGCGTAAAACTCATCGAAAATAAACCTTACAAGCATATTATTGGGGACTGTCCCTGACAATGGTGTGCAAGCTCACCTCGTAGTGAGAAGCCTAAAGTTGTTATCATGGTCACCCACCTTGCACTAAGAGGTTTATCTTTCAGAGTTGTCATCGAATCTTTTTTTTTGCTTTTTTGCAGAATATTCTCTTAATTAACCAATCTATTGTTACAAAATGGGACATATTTCTAGACCTTTCTCCAGAGAGGTATTCCTCGAGTAATACCTCTAAAATGCCGATAAATAGAGAGTGAAAAGTGTCCGTTTTTATACCTATTTATTTGCATTTTTATTCTTGAGCGCAGGATGTACTCCGCTCAAGAATTCTCACTTCAGTGAATTTCTTTCTCTTAAATATGAAGTGCCGGAATGCAATACAACCTACACTTACAACTCCACAACAACGCTTTTCGGTACGGCCAAATTTATCAAACGTGGCGTAAATCTTGTTACCCAGTTTGAAACGGTCAGCGGCGCGCAGGTACTTAAATTAAAAAACATGACTCAGGGCGATCCTCTTGCGGAGCCGCTACCTATAAAATTTGCCGAGATAGCCGTTTACAACGCTCAAAATGAAATCGTGCAATGCGGAAAAACAAATGCATCTGGAGACCTTAAAGGCATGGACGCTTCTTCCAACTTGTTAATCCCCGCGAAAGCCGGAAAATACACGGTGCGGGTTTTAGCCAGAATAAATCACGGCTTATCCCGGGTAACAGTCAACACAGTTATAAAACAGGATAAATACACAAACGAAGTCTATTACATTTCAACAGTTGCAAATTCAAATGCAGTTGACGATTCAAACGTCACTTTAACAGCTTTTGCCCGTCAGACGGATTCCCTAGGTGTTGAGGGCGGAGCCTTCAACATTTTGAACAGCATTTTTACGAGTTATGAATTTCTTAATGCCAACGTTAGCACTGATCCTATCAGCTGTCTTAACAATAAATTCAACGTCTTTTGGAAACTGGGTTTTAATCCGGCCCAGTATGTCTATCCTGATAAACAGCCCGGATTACTCCCAACCAGTACATTCTATGATCAGAACATTCAGTCCTTGTTTATTGCCGGTGGAAAATTAGGAAATTTTTCTTTCGAAGCGGCTGCCCATTTTGATGATTATGTTATTATTCATGAATTGGCTCATCATATTGAAAATGTTTGCGGATCTCTTATTACTCCGGGCGGCTCCCATTATATTATTACTCGTACAGATCCACGCCTGGCTTGGGCTGAAGGATGGGCAAACTATTTTGCAGCGCAAGTGATGCACGACTCAATTATTAAAATAAATCCGGAATTCTCGCCGAAAATGGCGGCAACCGGTATCACCGATACCAATTGGACTTATCTATTTGCTTCAGAGGGTTTTTCGGATTCTTTGCAAAATATCGGTAGCGGTTCCGGATTTATGTTTGATTTAAAAAAACCTGGCAACAATCCGGATTCGTGGCAGGTCGGAAGTTATATCGGTCAACCATTTGATAAAGTAGACCCTACCCGCTTTCCCGGTGAAGGACACTTTCGTGAGGGCGCGATCACCCGCGGAATTTTTAAATTAGCAAATAATTGCGGGAGCAATTGCATTTCCGGACCGCGGATTTTCTTTGATAAGATTTGGCAAGCCATGGATAAAATTAGAGGTATTGGACAGTCCAACTTTACTTTCAAAAGTTCTGCCGATTTTATGGAAAGATTGAGACAAATTGTTACCCCCGGGCTTTGGGCTCCCTATAAAACATTTAATGAACTTGCCACATCAGAAGCTTTACATTTATTCAAGGATGGCGCTTTTACCGCGGCTAGTGTCAATAAATGGGTACCCTACGGAACTTATTTAACTAATTTTACTGCGGGTGCTTGCGCGGCAGGAACATTTCATATTGAGCCCAGAGTCGATGATCCAGTTTTAACAGGTACTAATTCAGATCAGAGATACTCTAATCACTTTTATACAGTTGATTTCAGCTTACTTGCCGGACTGGACGAAATAAGTGTAACGTTTATCCCCAATGGCGGAACTCCTACCGAGTTTGATATTTTGCTTTTTGAAGAAGGCTATCTCTTTAACGGTGATTACCTATGCCCGAGTTTCGCAAGCGACGGAACAACCTGTACAACGTCTTATGTTGCCAGCCGAAGCACGAATGCCAATGTTGTAAAAAGCGATCGAAGATCGGGAAGTATTTCAACTAAAGTGATCCGCGACCTGCGTTTGCTGAATCCTAACAAACGATATTTATTGAATATTCGTGCCTATACCGCAAATAAGTCAATTAATTCCACAACAGATTATACTTATCAAATCAGAAATCAAAACGGAGATAATATATGTCCAGCACCATAAAAAAGGGACTCATCGTATCGATTTTATTGATAAGTGCTGGGCTGTCTTTTTACTTTTTTCAGCAGCCCAATGCCTTTTCGCGTCCCCCATCAGATTTTTTGCAGTCAAAATTTTCCAGCAAGGGTGTTGTTGATCGCATTATCCAGCTCAGACTTAATTATGACAAAGTTGAACTTGATTCTGAAAAAGCCGCGGTTACAGCAGAGATTAATATGCCATTTGATTTTAATGATAAATTATTTTTTAAATGGAAATTAGGTCAGGACGTTGTTTTAACTGATGGAGAAATCAGCGGAGAAATCAGCACTCTTTTAAAAAATGAAACAAAAAAAGTAATGATCTCGGTCAGCGGTTTCAGTAAGGAAAATAATCATCAGATCGGCTTTGAAATTTACGGGGTTAAAAACGGTAAAAAAATATTCGGGGATGCCATGATCACTTCCGATATTGAAAGTACTTTTGAAAATACCGTTCAAAATGTTGAAAAAATTAAAGCGTCACAATAGGAATAATTTTGAAAAAACTGCTTTATGTAAGTATTTTATTTTTAATCACGGGTTGCTCTTCCTCCACATCAAGTCCTGCTGGGGGAGGCGGCTCGAGTAGTGTTTGCACAGCTGCGGTAGTTCCCGAAATTAACGAGTGCAATGCCACGATCGCGCCCGGCGGATCTCCTGTTACAATTACGGGAACCGCGCAATTTTTTAAAAGAACTACGACTCTGCAGACAGGAAAATTCATACTTGGGGCACCAATTCCCTCTGCTTTACCCATAAAATTTGCTGAAATACAGGTGACAGATTCTTCAGGTACTATTGTACAATGCGGAATTACAAACGCTTCCGGAGCCTTGAAAGCTGTTGATGGAACTTCTCCTTTGCAGATTTCGAATTCGGCCGGAAGTTATACCGTGCAGGTTTTATCCAGAAGTAATCACACAATTTCCGGAGGCGGCGGGCCTTTTCAGCTGTATGCTTCAGTAAAAAAAGATACTTGTTCAAACATCGTTCATTCTGTTTCGGCCGGCATAACGTCAAATGGCACAACAGCAACAAGCCCTTCGATTACAGCTTTTGCCCGCGAAAGCGAAACAGCTAGCGCTATCCAAGGCGGTGCTTTTAATATTTATAACGACATTGTTACAACCTACGAGTATTTAGCTATCAACACTGGAACTGTTAATATTGCCTGCTTAAGTCCTAAGTTAAATGTGTACTGGCAGGCAGGGTTTAATCCTGCTCAATATATCTATCCGGATCAGAATCCCTCAACGGTTCCTAATATTTCGTTTTACTTACGTGGCTTCAATGAACTTTATATTAACGGCGGTAAGCTGGGAAATGTTACCACTGCCGATACTGATCACTTTGATGATTCAGTCATTATCCATGAATTAGGTCACCGTATTGAAGATGCCTGCGGAAAAATGGATTCTCCCGGTGGATCGCATAATGGTTTATTCAGAATTGATCCGCGGTTGGCTTGGTCTGAAGGTTGGGGAAATTATATGGGTGCACACATAATAAAAAATAATTTAGCGGCTATAAATCCGGATCCGGCTCTAGCTGCAATACTGGCGTCGCCGGGATGGGTTTATTATTTAGATACACAGGGTTACAAAGATGGGGTCAGTGGCACAGCATCGGAGCTTATACGGTTTGATTTGACTAAGCCCGGAAGCAATCCGGAAACAATTGGCAGTGGGTATTACTTCGATAAAGTAGACGGCACAACCAACCCAGGTGAGGGGCATACGCGAGAAGTTTCAATAGCACGCAGTTTATTTAAAACCACAAATACCTGTGCATCAGGCTGTACCAACCGTTCTGATTATTATGACAAGGTCTGGAAAAGCATAGATAAAATAACGGGAATGGGCCAAGCTATTTATCCATTCCGAAGTTCTGCGAGATTTTACAACCGCCTAATTGCAAATTTTGGCGGATCAATGCCGGCATCTATAGATGCAACGTTGAACACGGATGAAGCGCAGCAACGGGATGGAAATGCAAATTACACAATCGGTGGCAATTTAACATGGCCTACATATGGTGTTAAATTGGTAACGAGTGCAACAACCTGTGCTGTTCCGTTAGAAATCCGCCCGAAAAATGAAGATACAACGGTAACAAACGGTTTATCGGATCAAAGATATTCCAATCACTACTATTATATTGATAAGGCTACATTATTAACACCGGCAGGTATCACATCGATCACATTAGCAGGAACACCAGTAGTGGGAACAACGCTGGATCTTGATCTTATCCTCTACCAAGAGGGATATGTTTTTGTACCGGATACCGGCGGAGCAAAAACAACCAGTTCGAGTCAATTTATTCGTTCGGATAGAAGTAGCGGTCTCACCAAAACTATTTCTTCACTGAATTCTTTGGGCACAGTGCCTTACCTTTTAAATATCCGCGCCTTTACAAGCGGTTTAACAGTTTCACCAGCGACTCGATATACTTATACATTAATGACCGACACAGGAGTCTATTTATGTCCTACAACATTTTAAAATCAGTTGCAGTCATTTCAGTTGGTGCAATTGTAGGTTACAGCACAATAAAATATTTTCAGCCTCAGGAAAAAAACAGATTCATTGCTTCCTATCAGATTTCTAAAATGGGAAAAGAACAAGGTGCCAGACTTCTATTTAACGTAAAAATTAATGCGGATGATTTAGCACTAAACGATTCGGGCGTTTCAACCATCAAGGTGACCGTTGAAGCGCTTAAAGACATTAATACGAATTTGGTTTATAAGTGGAATTTACCTCAGGACGTTGATGTTATTGAAGGTTCAATTACAGAGCGTTTGGGATTTTTTACTGCGGATCAAAGTCAAGAAATCACGTTAAAGGTTAAAGGCTTCTCTAAACAACTCAAAAAATTCATTAGCTTTGAAGTTAACGGTGAATTCGAACAGCGGCCAATCCAGCGCGAAGTTTTGATTTCGTCGCGGATCGAAGATTCCTTTGAATACGTAATTCAACAAAATGAAATCAATAGAACCAAAAATCAAAATTTCAAACTGGGCGACAGTAAATCAAAAAGCAAATTCAGCCCCGACAACATTGTGCATTAAGGTACCTTAAAGAGGAACTACTTCTACTTCGGGATTGAATTCGTCTCTGAGAATTCCTTCTATAGCCATTAGAGTTCCGGTGGTTGAACTTGGGCAGGTTCCGCAGGCACCTTGGTATAAAACATAAACTTTGTTTTCTTCAAATTTTATTACGTCAATATCTCCACCGTCGCCCTGCAAACCAGGTCTTATTGTACGATCTAAGATTTCTTCTATTTGCTGTAGTTCCGGAGAAAGATTTTGACGGGCAATTTTCTTTTCATCGACGACTGTTTGATTCGGATTGTGAACTGCCATGCGGGTTTGAATAACCGAACAAACCTGTTCTTGAATTTTTTGATCATCATAATCAAATTGGTGAGTTACCGTTATTACATTTTGAAAAAAATGAACCTGGCGCACTCCTTCAATTTGAAATAAGGAATTGGCCAACGGATTGTGAGTGGCCTCTTCAATATTGGAATAGGTGGCCTTACCATCATTCAGCACCGCGCGATCCAGTACAAACTTCCATGCACTTGGGTTTGGAGTTCCCTGCACTCGGATTAATACATCTTGATTCATATAAGCATCCTTTTGGCTTTTTTTACGCCATCAATAAACTGATGAATATCGTCTTCATTATTATAAATAGAAATGGAAGCACGTACTGTACCTGTTAAATCTACTTTTTTCAGCAGAGGTTGAGTGCAGTGGTGCCCTACACGAACTGCTATGCCTTGCTGGTCTAATATCTGCCCGATATCAGAGTGATGGGCACCTTGAAGTGTAAAACTGATAATGGCTGCCTTGTTTTCAGAGGCACCGAAAAACTTAACGGTAGCAATTTGTTTCAACTCATCCACTGCTAATCTCATTAAATTTTGTTCATGATTAAATAATTCTTCGATTTTGTACTGACTTAAAAACTCAATCGCTGCGCAGGTACCTACAGCGCCTTCGATATTCGGTGTTCCGGCCTCAAACTTAAAGGGCAAGTGGTTGTAGGTGCTGTGTTGGTAATCAACAACAGAAATCATGCTGCCGCCGGCCTGATAGATGGGCATTTTGTTAAGCAGATCTTTTCGGCCGTAAAGCACGCCGAATCCAAAAGGTCCAAAAAGTTTATGAGCTGAAAATGCCAGAAAATCTACTCCGAGTTTTTGCACATCTATTTTTTTTTGTGAAACGTACTGGGCTGAATCCATCAAAGTAACTGCGCCAACAGATTTTGCTTTAGCTACTATTTTTTCAATAGGAGTAAGTGTTCCCAAAATATTTGAGCAGGCGGAAAATGCCACAATTTTGGATTTAGTTGTTACTTGCTCATCCAACGACACCAAATCGATTTCACCGTTCGGCAAAACAGCAATATACTTCAAGACACATTTTTTTTGAGCTGCTAATACCTGCCAAGCCACAATATTAGAGTGGTGTTCAAGCTCGGTTAAAACAATTTCATCACCTTCAGTTAAAAAACTTCCGTAACTGGCCGCTACAAGATTAATACCATCGGTAGTTCCTTTAGTAAAAATAATTTCTTCAATTGAACCTGCATTGATAAAATTACGAATAGTTTCGCGCGCTTTTTCAAACTCACCTGTGGCCCGGTCAGCCAGATAATGAGCCCCACGGTGAACATTTGCTGCTTCATACGAATAAAATTTTGTAATGCGATCAATCACACTCTGAGGCTTTAAAGTTGTTGCTGCACTATCAAGATAAACCAGATTTTTGTCTCTTATTTTTTGTTGCAAGGCGGGAAATTGTTGTCGGATTTCAGAATTATACATTTTGCACCATTCGATCGAGTTTTTGATTAAGCGCTGCAATTAAATAATTTTGCATGGTTTCATTTTCAACTTTGTAGATCAGCTCTTTTGCAAAACCATAAGACAGCATTTTAACAGCCTGATATTGATTAATACCGCGACTTAAAAAATAAAAGATTTCATCTTTGTCCAGTTGACCAAAAGTGGCCCCATGGCCGGCTTTTACGTCGTCAGCATAAATTTCAAGCTGAGGAACACTATCAGCCTGCGCCGTTCGGGTTAGTAATAAATTATTATTTAACTGTTCTGAGTTAGCTTTTTGCGCATCACGCTCAATTAAGACGCGACCTCTGAATGCTGAATGCGATGAACCCGATAAAATTGATTTATAATGCTGAACCGACTGATTGTTACCGATAGCGTGCTGAATAAAGGTATAATTATCAAGATGTTGATTTCCATCCAGAACGCCGAGTCCATAAACGGCAGCATAGGCGTTTTCGCCTAAAAATTTTAAATGAAAGTAATTACGCGTTAATTTATTTCCTAAAGACAGAACTAAAGTCTGAACCTGCGCCGTAGAATCCAATTCCAGAAGACACTGCGAAAAATGGAAAGACTCCGAATCTTCATTTTGCAGCTGCACATAGGTTAATCTAGCTGCTTTTTCCACATGAATATTAACATTTAAATTAATTGCATCGGCAGTTGAATTAATAAAACTTATAGAGTTAATTATCAATTTCATTTCAGCATTTTCTGCTAAGCGAACATTAAGCTTTTCGCTCAGGTAAACCGAGCTCTTGGAAGATTGTACAAATACCACCTGCACAGGTTTTTCGACAAATTTATGACTGGCTACGGTTAAATTAATTTTCTTATTTAAAAATGCCTGCGACAAATTCAATAAGCGGTCTTCCACATTTTTAACGTCAAATTCAAAATCTTCTTCCGAAAGTTCAATTAAATCTATCAACCCGTCAGCATCATCAGAAAGGGTATTATTTAAAATCCCGTTAACAAATACAAAGTTAATAAAATCAGATGGCAGTTGTTTTGAAATCTCCTGCATTTGCTCGTGGGTAAGATTCGCTTCAGCTTCATCATGAGATTTCCACTCAATTTCCTTAAAATCCGACAATGACGTGTATTTCCAGGCCTCATCCCGTTTAGTTGGAAGCCCTAAGGTTAAAAACTGTTCAAAAGATTTTTGTCTTTTTTCATTGGCTTTTACGCTGTCGAGAGCTGAGCTATTTTTAAAATTTAAATAATTATTTTCCCAATTCATAACTAATTGACCAGCCAGTCATAGCCTTTTTTCTCTAACTCAAGAGCTAAAGAGGCATCTCCGGTTTGAATAATTTTTCCGCCAGATAATACATGTACAAAATCGGGCTTAATATAATCAAGTAATCGTTGATAGTGAGTAATTAAAATAATGGCATTTTGTTTTGAACGCAGTTTATTTACGCCTTCAGCTACTATTTTCAAAGCGTCAATATCCAAACCCGAATCGGTTTCATCTAAAAGCGCTAAGCGAGGCGACAAAACCGCCATTTGTAAGATTTCGTTTTTCTTTTTTTCGCCGCCGGAAAAACCCACATTTACAGGTCGTTCCAGATATTCAGGTTTCATTTGTACGATTTTCATTTTTTGATAAAGAAACTCACGGAATTCTCCTTCGCTCATAGGCTCAGAGCCCTGATGCTGCAAAATGGAGTTAAAGGCCGTATGCAAAAATGAAAAATTTGAAACTCCGGGAATTTCAACCGGATATTGAAACGCTAAAAACACACCTTCTTTAGCCCGAACATCGGGTTCTAATTCCAAAAGGCTCTGCATTTTGAAATTTACTTCATAATTAATTTCCCCTGAAGTGACTTCGTAGGCCGGGTGCCCGGCTAATACTTTTGATAAAGTACTTTTACCGGAACCATTAGGCCCCATGATCGCATGAACTTCGCCGGCCTTAACCTTTAAAGACAGCCCTTTTAAAATTTCTTTATCTTCAACTTTTGCATATAAATTATTAATCTCTAGCATACTAATTACCTTCTACCCGACTGAGTTTTCTAATTTCATTTCAATTAATTTAACGGCTTCTACTGCAAACTCCAGCGGGAGTTCTTTAAATACCTCTTTACAAAAACCATTCACTAACATTGAAATTGCTTTTTCATTGTTAAGACCGCGCGACTGCAGATAAAAAATCTGATCTTCGGATAGTCTTGAAGTTGTAGCTTCGTGTTCCAGTGTAGCGGATTTATTTTTAACTTCGATATAAGGAAAGGTGTGAGCACTGGCCTTGTTACCAACCAACATCGAATCACATTGCGAATAATTTCTTGCATTTTCGGCACCGGATAATATTTTAACCTGTCCACGATAAGTATTTGAAGAATGACCTGCCGATATTCCTTTGGAAATAATCGTGCTTTTTGTATTCTTACCGATATGAATCATTTTTGTTCCGGTATCGGCCTGCATGTAATCATGAGTGAGTGCTACTGAATAAAAAGCACCTTCGGAGTTATCACCTTGTAAAATGACTGATGGATACTTCCACGTAATGGCCGACCCTGATTCAACCTGCGTCCACGAAATTTTAGAGTTTTTACCTTTACAGATTCCACGCTTGGTTACGAAATTATAGATCCCACCTTTGCCATTTTTATCTCCGGTGTACCAGTTCTGTACGGTAGAATATTTAATTTCAGCATTATCAAAAGCCACAAGTTCAACCACTGCTGCGTGCAACTGGTTCTCATCACGTTGAGGAGCCGTACAACCTTCAAGATAATTCACATAACTGCCTTCTTCGGCAATAATCAGAGTACGCTCAAATTGGCCGGTTTCTTTGGCGTTAATCCTGAAATAAGTAGATAAATCGATTGGGCATCTAATACCCTTCGGAATATAGACAAATGAACCGTCAGAAAAAACGGCACCGTTTAAGGCCGCATAGTAATTATCTGTGGCCGGAACAATTGTACCTAAATATTTCTTAACTAACTCTGGATGATTTTTAAGGGCTTCGGAGATGGAACAGAAAATCACGCCCAATTCATCCAGCTCTGCGTAACGGGTTGTTGCAATACTCACAGAATCGAAAACCACATCTACAGCCACACCGGAAATTCTTTTTTGTTCCGAAAGTGGAATTCCCAGTCTTTCGAAAGTCTTAATTAACTCGGGATCTATTTCATCCATGGATTTAGATGCATCAATTTTTGTTTTTGGCGCCGAATAATAAGTTAAATCCTGAAAATCAATTTTAGGATACGAAACAGCTGCCCAGGTTGGCTCTGTTAAAGTAAGCCAGTGCTTATAGGATTTTAATCTGTACTCCAACATCCATTCAGGTTCATTTTTTTTAGCTGAAATAAGTCGGATGATCTCGTCATTTAAGCCTTTAGGAAACTCTTCAGTTTCAATATCGGTGCTAAATCCATATTTATACTCATACGACTCAGACATGAAGAACCTCTTCCAAACTCACTGACTTGTAAAATTCCTGAATTTTTTTATTCAATTTAGTGATCGGAATCGTGATATTGCAGGTCGGATGAGTTTCACAAATTTCATCCGTACCCAAACACTTGGTTAGCAAAGTATTTCCCTCTAACATTTCCGACAAATCATGCAACGAAACCGAAGCCAAAGAGCGCGCCAGTGTGTAACCGCCGCCAACACCGTATTCGGCCTTAAGCAGACCTCGCGCCGAAAGGGCCTGTAATACACGTGCCGTCGTTTCAAATGAAACGTGCATTTTATCAGAAACTTCTTTAGCTGTAGTTAAATCACCCTCGGGCCTTTGGGTTATAAGCCGTAAAGCCATGAGTGCATATTCCATTTTTTTATTCATTTTGTTCATATAATTCTCTTTAAAATCAAACAGTTAGCAAATTAAAAATCTTATAATATCTTAAATACGACTAATTTACACGTATATTGTTTTGAAAATTATATGAGTTTTAAATGAAAGGCAAATGAAAACTGTGAGCAAGTCTGGTCATCTCAACCATAAAATTTTTAAAATACTTAAGAGTTCACTGTTTCATATTGATAAACACTGTCTGACTATCAGACAGTGTTCGTTTGTTAACCAGAAAATAATTGACGCCAAACTTCACGCCGCTAAATTGTGATTAAATTCAGATACTTAGCTGGTCTATCTAAATTGATACATGGAATTCTGTTTGCAGTTAAATATCGTAATCGGGGGATTAATGAAGCACTCAAAAAAACCATCTTGGCTTACTTTGAATCTTTTTATTACTAAAAGTTTAGTGTTGTTATTAGCACTTACTTCGTGTGGAAAAGTGAACTTGAGTTCAGGTAGTTTGTCGCAAGGTCAGCAGACTTCAGTAATTGCTGATTCAATCATTGCGGAAGCTTTGGCTGGAAGCTCAACAAATTTATTAAATAATGCAGGCTTTGAAAATGGTTTGAGCGGTTGGGATGATTATGGAAATGCACGCGCTTTGAATTCTGCAGTTTACCAAGGCGCCTACGCTTTACAGGTAGGAACCGCAGCCGGTGGTGTAGGGCAAAATATTCTCAGCCGCTTGAAGGCCGGAGCTACCTACAGGCTCAGTGGTTATGCCAAATTAGTGAAGGACAATGAATATGCCCATTTTGCTGCCGATTTTAAAGATGCATCAGGAAAAAGTCTACTTACTAAATCCGCTTCAATCACAAGTGCAGATTATAAATATTACTCTTTTGATTTTGTATTTCCATCAAATTCGGCAAGTGCTGAAGTCAGTATCTGGAAAAATGCGGGTATGTCAACTTTGTATGTTGATGCCTTAAAACTGGTGATGCTTGCAACCCCGATTGCGGTGCCGGCTCCGATTGCCCCTCCTGCAGCTCTGACCTCCGCTTTAGCAATAGCCAATCCTACTATTGGTTCAGCAAACTTAACTGCGGGGCAATTGCAAATTGCAAAGGTGTCTTTAGTAGCAAATACAGACTTTCTGAATAAAATTGTGTCAGTCCGGATTTTAAACAGTAGCTCGCAAATTGTCTTTGAAAAATATTTGCAAAATGTTGATCTTCCGGCCGGATCGACTACTCCTTATCAATTGGATTATCCAACCTCATCTTCTTTGGCTGCGGGCACTTATAGCGCGATCATTGGGGTATGGAGTGCGGACTGGGCAATTACACATCTTTATGAAACAATCGGAAGTTTTCAGGTCGTAAGTAGCGCGCAAGTTCCTGCACCGGCTCCATTGCCGGTTCCGGTTGAACCGGTACCGACACCAGCACCGCCAGCAAGTTCTCCTGGAGTGCTCAGCAGTGGTCAAGGTTACCCGTTTGGTTCGCGTAAAATTCCTTATGTGGCGGGTATCCGCCCCACGTCAGCTACACAAGCGGCGCAAGAGACAGCTGTTCAAAATCTTTATAATTCATGGAAACAAACTTTAAGAACTTCGTGCGGCGGGTACTATGTTCAGTTTAATTCGAGCTATGCATCTGTTTCTGAAGGAATCGGATACGGGATGTTGATCACCGCCGTTATGTCCGGTTATGACAGCAATGCCAGAAATATTTTTGATGGGTTATTCACGTTTGCGCGCAGCAAGCCGGCGTACATGGTGGATCCTGCTTTGATGGACTGGAGAGTCAATAATGATTGTACCAGCGCCGGCGACGGTTACAACGCAATGGACGGAGATCTGGATATCGCGATGGGACTCTTGATGGCCGACATCCAATGGGGATCAACAGGTGCCATAAACTATAAAGCAGAAGCCATTAAAACAATAACGGCCTTAAAAAATAAAAATATGAACTCTGCTGGCTACACGATGGGTGGCCCGGCCTCTGATTTATCTCGAACTTCTGATTATATGATTACACACTTTCGCGCGTTCAAGAGAGCAACAGGTGACGGGTACTGGGACACTGTTATTAATAAAAGTTTTGAACTGATGTCTTTGATGCAAAATAATTTTGCTCCCAACACTGGGCTAATTCCTGATTTTATTGTTGGTTTGCCGGGAAATCCATATCCATCACCGGGTGGACGAATAGAATCTCTCACTGAGGGGTTTTTTGCATGGAACGGCTGTCGTATCCCATGGCGTTTAGGTTCTGATTATGTAACTTCCGGTGACGATAGATCAAAAGTCGTTACAGGCAAAATAATGGATTTTTTAAATAATGTAACAGGTGGAAATGCGGCCCTTATCACGATGGGCTATAAGTTAGATGGCACGCCGCTATCAACTCCGACTACCGACTGGACATCACCATCGTTTGCAGGCCCTGCAACCGTAGGAGCTATGGTTGATCCACGCTTTCAAAATTTTCTGAATAGCGCATGGAATTTAGACGTGGCTCATCCGGCGGTAGGCTACTATGATTATGAATTACAGATGTTAAGCATGATTGTGGCTTCCGGCAATTGGTGGAACCCTTAATGACAGGGTTTTCGTTCAAAAAAAAATCGCTGTCGAACCTCTAGACAGCGACCGGATTGCCTTGCGCAGAACCTGAAAAGACCTGTTCTGAAAAATGTTTTATCGCCCACAAAATGCATCAGGCCGATAAGGCCTGGTCCATTTATCTTTAATACTTTTTGTAAATACTTCACAGTCGTCAAAAAAATCATCATTTTTTCCAAAAAATCTATTTAAATCAAATACTGGGTGTTACAAAATTCTAACGACAAATAACAGGGAGTCTTTGATGAAGAGATTATTAAGCCTATTAGTTTTAACAGCTGCACTGATATTAACGTCCCTCAGCTCATTCGCCGCAGCAAAAAAAAATCATCTCTCCGCCAGCACTAAAAAGCATCTCACCATCGCCTCTGTAGAAATTCTCGATATAACTGAAGAATATGATAATTCGCTTCTTGAAATTAGCAATATCTCAATGGAAGGACTGAGCCTCAACCCAATAACAGGAACCATCAACCAAGTTGATCTTATAGTAGATAAAGTTATTAATATCGGACAGAAAATCTGGAACGTTGTTGATAAAGGAAGGCCCGTAGCTAACTACTCATCTTCAAAGGCAACAGCTCTTCCCGGCAATGCCACAAGATGGGATCAGCTTGAAAGCTGGCAAACCCCGAAATCTAAAGTGATGAGAGTTGTTTATAAAAATATGTACGGAATTGAAGTGGTTCGTTTTACCTATCGAATTATTTTGCTTTATGGCGGAACTGTAAACGGTGTTGGCAAGTATATTGGTTATGCTTCGGTTGAGCCTTTAGAAATGACTGTTGCCTATATGTATACATTTAACGCTAAAGCCAGTGTTGAAGCTGTTTACAATATGGGAACGGGCCAAAATCCACTGGCGGGTATGATTTTGAATGTTAACTGGACGATTGAAACGGTACTTAAGAAATCTACTTTAACAAACACATATACTTTAGACGGTTTAGGAAATATCGCTACACCGGCTGATAGCTTAACACTTCAGTAATTTAAAATAACACCCAGTGGTTGCAGACGTTGGGCTTCGGGTAATTCATCCTGATTTATCGGGCCAACAATCAGTTTTTTGTATCTTCGTTTCATTTCTGCCAGAATTTCTTCGTTAAAAAAATTGTGCTTATGAATTTTAAGCGGATGAATAATAACGTCAGCTCTCAGAGTTGTGGCCTCAAGTAAATACATCGACTGCATGGCCACTATTTTTAAAATTTCGGGCTGGGTTGAGCCATAAACCAAAGCCGGCGCAATTTCTTTCAAAGCCTTTAAAGGCGCTTCAAACTGGCTTGTAACTATAAAATTCTGGCCTTTTTCAAGACCCATTTTTTGCATGTCGTACATAAAGGTCTCGTGTATTGCGCGGGCATTATCAACCATATTAAATATAATTTTTTTTGTAAGTAGCTGTGCTTTTAAATCCGTAACCAACAGCACATCATTTTTGATTTCATCGTAATTAAATAAATGGATGGGCTTTTCAGTGGCTAACCATTTTCTTTTCGGTATTACGAGTTTTTGATCAAATGTAACGGTGACATCCAAATAAATATTTTTATCACTATCAATGACTTCTTTTAAGTGCTCATACGTAGGTTTAATGTATTCGATCGGTGTAGACTGTTGTATCAGCATTGCATGGTGATAATCTGAATAAACCTGACCCTTACCCCAAAACTTAACTGTAAAAAGACCTATAAAAAAAACGAAAAGTGTTGCAATGGTAATGACGATAATTCTCATGTGATGAGATATAGCAACAATGCTTACAACTCTCCACAGGAATTGCCCAGATTGCGCTGCACATAATCGCCGGCTGCAGCCATATCGGATACATAGGTTGCTCCGTGAATGACTGCGTATTCAGCAAACGAGAGATTACGTACTTTTGATCTTTTGAGTAAAGCTCGCTTTTTCGGCTCTAATTTAAGAATCTGCTTTACTCGGCTCAGATTTTTATTCAGATCGAGATCAGACTCGGTAATTTGATAAGAAAAATAATTTCGGGTTGCAATATATCCTCTTAATAGACGCTTTATGCCCGTTAGTCCTCTATTGTATGACAAAAAGATAAACTGATGTTTGATTTTTTCCGTAAACGCATTTTGTATTTCGGGTAAATCTGACAGCACTTCCTCTAACAGAATCTGATCCAGCATTGTGTGCAGATGATTGAACAACATACCTCGATAGGGATTTTTCGGTAATGAAATCATAGAACATCTCTTTTGCACAGAAAAGGCATCTATGTTGAAGTTGCCGACAATACTTGAAATCCTCTGACAAGACGGCCTGGAACTCTCGAGTAAAATTCGGCGGGTTCTTTCGACCAGATTGTTGGCAGTTACCTTTTTTATTCCGTTCGCAGTAAATTGAGTAATACCTGAATCCATTCCAGTTTTATTAATGGCATTAACGTGAAATCCGCTTTCAATCATTATCTGCAAATAAAAGTCACGAGGATCCAGATTAAAACAGTCCATGACATCATGATAGGCATTATAGGCCAGCAATACATAGTTTTCGGTTAAGCAAGGTCTGACTTCTGAAATCAGGGGCTCGGCTTCCTCAGAATTACAGACGGCATAGTGGCCGGCAAAACTGCGTTGCGCAAATTGGATACATTTGATCGGAATTCGTTTTTCATTATTGTTGTCGTGCAGCTGAAAATACTCAGGGGGCATCGAGCGCATTTGATTTTCGAGATAGAGTTTTTTATTATCGCATTGTTCATAAATGATTCGTGCATCAGCAGAAGAGGGCTCGCGTGATACTTCAGTTTGTTTATGCACACACTGTATCAGTGAAAAAGAAAGAAGCACGATAAGACTACAGGTGGTTTTCGTCTTGCCCAGCTTCAATTTTAGATTTACAATTTTATATATGCTAAACATAAAAAACTTATTATTCATTTCTGTTTTAAGTGTATCACAATTTCTGCAGGCTGCATCTCCCGCCACCTCGTCCAACGTCGGTATACAAATGGGTCCGTTAAACAGTTTGCTTCATGCCAGTCTAGTGGTTCAGATTGTTATACTTATTTTACTGAGCTTGTCGGTTTTAAGCTGGGCCATTGGCTGGGCGAAGTATAAGCAGTTCAGATCTTTAAAAAAATCAAATGCAGAATTTGATAATTTGTTCTGGGCAACAAGTTCTCTGGACACTCTGATAGAAAAGGTAGATGGCTTTGCTGAAAGTTCCCACGCGAGAGTTTTTAAAGCCGCCTATCTTGAAATGAAAAAAATTGCTGAGTCGCCGATGTCCAACCAGAATAATTCCACTAAAGGTTCTGAACTGGCGCAACTGTCAGGTTTAGATAATCTTGAAAGGTCCCTTCGCAAAACATCAGAAAATGAAATTGCGGCCATGGAACATCAGCTTACCATATTAGCATCAACAGGTTCTACCGGCCCTTTCATCGGATTATTCGGAACAGTCTGGGGAATTATGAATTCATTTCATCAGATCGGGATTACGGGTTCAGCCAGCCTTGCAGCCGTAGCTCCCGGCATATCAGAAGCTCTTATTACAACGGCGATCGGTCTGGCTGCGGCGATCCCGGCGGTTATTATGTACAACAATTGCGTATCGGTGATTCGCAAAGAAGAAGTATCATTAAATAATTTTAGTACTGATTTTTTAAATATTGTTAAGCGAAACTTTTTCAAAGGTTAATTAAATGGCTATGCAGACAACATCTAAAGGCAGTTCCCGAATGGCAATGAGCGAGATTAATGTCACGCCATTTGTGGATGTAATGCTCGTCTTGCTGGTTATTTTTATGGTGACGGCTCCGATGATGCAGCAAGGTTTAGACGTGAATTTACCGAAGACATCTTCAACCGGAGTTGCTTTGGATGAAGACCCTTTTGTTTTAACAATTGATTCTGCCGGAAAAATAAAGTCCAGCGGCATTGAAATGAAAAGTGACACCTTAGGAGCAAAGCTGAAAGCTATTTTTACCACACGAAAAAGCAAACAAATTTATATCCAGGCCGACAAAAAAGTAGAATACGGTACTGTGGCTTATGTTATGGGTGAAATTCGGATGGCGGGAATATCCAACATCAGTCTTATCACTCTTCCCAAGGAGTAATAGTTGCTTGAATCAAAACCTCTAAAATCTCATGAACATGATTTTAAAAAAAGTTTTGGTCTTTCGCTGGCACTACAT
>JAYTFA010000335.1:0-8139 GCA_043734765.1 Pseudobdellovibrio sp.
GCCCGAGAGGTGGATTCCTATCTTGATAAGCAGGTTGCAACCGTTACATTTTTATCGCGACAGCTTTTAAGCTCAACTGACTCAACTGACATATTTAAATCCAATCCGGATCTTTTAAGCGTGGAAGTCATTTCGGTGGGTACTCTGCAAAGTAAAGAACTGGCTAAAAAACCCGACTGGAAATATATTGATAATTCCGCACTCGAAAGCCTCAGATTTAAATTTAAATCAGATTTATTAACGCAGCTTAAACAAAATTCCAATCGTGTCATTACGATGAATTCATCCGGCTTGTATCCTGCTGCAGAAAACGAAAAACCTCAGGCCGTTCTGACGCTTGCTATACCTTATTCTTCGATGAATAAAGAACTTGATCAGGTCATCCTGGCAAATATCAGTACAAAGCATTTGCAAAAACTTTTTTCAAACACCAAACTGGGCACCATGATGCTTTTCAATGACTGGGGCTATTCAATTGCCGGTTCTGATGAAAAATATTTGCTCAACACTCATGATATTTCCAAAACCGAGATTTTTGATTTTATAAAAAATTATCCTTTGCCGAATTATTCTGGCCTACTGGAGCAAGGTAAAAAATCAAATATGGTAAGTTTTGCTAAAACAGCCAGAGGGGTATTTTTATTAAATGAGATTCCGGCCGAAATTCTGCTGGCACCGGCGCAACTCATTGTTTTGATGACCTTAAGGCTTTCCGGCTATTTTCTGGCAGGCTCTCTATTTTTATTGTTTCTTTTTTCACTCAATTTAACCCGACCGCTGGAGAAACTGGCTGAAATTTCACTTGAGATTGCAAAAGGAAATTTTGAACATAAACCAACCGATAAACTGAATCAGTTTTTCAAAGACGAGGTCTATATTCTAGGCTTAGCTGTGGACCGGATGGTTAAAGGCTTAAAAGAGCGGGACCGCTTCCGCACCCTGTTCAATAAATTCCATGGCTCGGCTGTTACCGAAGATCTGATGAAAAACGAAATCGCCCTACGTGGTGAAAGCAAAAAAATGTTTGTTTTCTTCAGTGATCTACGCGGATTTACCAATTTATCAGAATCAAAAGATCCCGCACAGGTTGTGGAACTTTTAAATGAGTATTTTTCGCACATGGTACCGGTGATCAATCAACACGGTGGAGTAGTGGATAAATTTATCGGCGACGCCATTATGGCGGTGTGGGGTGTGCCAACCGGAAAACCGAACGACGGAAAAAATGCTCTATTAGCCTGTTTGAAAATGCGCCTGGCTTTAGAAAAATTGAATACGATCAGAGTTACACGCGGGGAACCTGAGCTCTGGATAGGAATGGGTTTACACTTCGGGGAAGCGATCTCCGGCACAATAGGCTCGGATGAACGCATGGAGTACACAGTTATCGGAAATACAATCAACACCGCTTCGAGAATCGAAGCTTCCACAAAGGCTTTCGGAACGGATCTCCTGGTCAGTGAAGAGGTTAAATCCCAACTGCCCGACTTTCTGTATCGGGACGCGGGTTCAGTGGAAGTCAAAGGCCGCAGTGAGGCGCTCAAGCTCTTTAAGGTTTATGGGTATGTCACTGAAAACGGGCTGAAAATCGAAGTTAAAACGCCTTTTTCAGACTATCAGGCAGAAGCTGCCGACAAAGTAAAAATAGTAGCCTGATTATTTTGAAATCTGAGAAAAATCTTTTTCATTCGGTTTTTTTAAGAAACTGATTGTTTCAATGGGCCCATTTTCAAAAGACTCGGAAATATATTGAAATTCTATTCTGTACTCACCCGGCTGCAGACTGCTCGGTATCCGCCAACTTTCGCCGTTTTCTTTCAGGGATTGAATTCTGGTGTATTTATCACCGAAAAAAGGCTTTCGGAAAACTTCAATTTTGACATTAGACTCGGACTGCTTGAGCCAATTGAATGAGTTGAAGTCTTTGCGCGCAAGCTTTATCTGGGGCAACCTGGTTTTTGCCACAAAAACAGAGTCGTCCAGGTATTTTACTTTTGATTTTATGCCGTCTTTAGAAATGGATTGCACTCCGATTTTGTATTCACCCAGCTTTAATTTGAGTTTTAAGCCGGTGTGCGCGGAGGTTTCTTTTGCAGTGGTTTTATGAAGCTGATCCTCGATCCAAACAACATACTTTTCGGCCCCGTTGGCTTTGGGCCACTTCAAGGCCAGTTCCGCAAGCGGTTGGTTTTTACGGAGGGCTACATTCATCACTGGAATGTCAATTGAAGCGACCACATCTGGACGCGCCAGAAGTTCAGACCAATCAGACCACGGCCCCACTTCTGAATCCACTGAAACAAAACGGGTGCGGAACTGATAGTTGCCCACCTCAAGTTTTATTTTAAAAAGTGATTCTTTCTGCAGAAAATTCAATTGGGATTCCTTGCTGTCAGAAGTTTTTTTAACTTCGATTTCGTAATTCTTCACATTGGGAATTTCTTCGAGTTCAATTTCCACTGCAACTGATTTTGTAGAATTGCTCGAGCGGGCTTCTGTTACCAGGCTGAATGAAAACAATAAAATAAAAAGTCGAAGTCTATTTTTCATTTTTATTTTTGGTAAAGGATGCCAGTTTCAACGCCAACGAAAGCGACTGGCTCGGTTTCATATTTAATTGATACAAGCCGTACTTATAGGAATCCACAAAGTTTTTTTGAGAGCCGGGTCCGTTCAGCAAAACTTCCTGAGTGAGTGAAAGAGCACTAGATATAGGAAGCCCCGTTTCTTTCTGGTCGCGCAGAAAGGTAAAAAGGCTGCGGAAATCCTGAAAAACGCCTTTTGGGTAAGCTGAATGAAGCTTGAGATATTTCAGAGAAATACTCCGACATTGTTCAAGGGAAAGTAAAATGCCGTTTGAATCTTCGAAACAAAAACTGAGAAATCCTAAAAAGTCTTTTTTCAGTTCGGCCTTATTCCCTTTAGAGCTTTCGGCAAAAAATTTGGCGGTCTCAAAAGCCTGATAGAACGGTAAGTTAAATTTCTTTTCCAGTACCAGACCCTGAAATAAACTTAAAAAGGCTTCAACCGATTCGCTGTCCTCCTGGCTGTAGGTGATAGCAAAATATCTTGCATGTTCATGATCTACACCGGCCGAAACCAGGGTGTCGAGCATGCGCTGAAACCGCTTGCCTGCCCCATTGCAGTTTTCAGAAACCAAGAGTGCTGTTTTTAAAATTTCGTTATCCGGCAAAGTAAAGCTTTTTTGTTTTCTTAAGTACTCAACAGTTGCAACAAATTCTTTGGTAGACTCGCAGTTGGCAGCCCGGGCCTCAAACCCTATCATTAAAAAGGCAATTGAAAAAATAGCAACCGAAGACTTTAAAATGTCCATACAGCATTCAGTTGAGGTTGCCAGCTGGTGACCGATGGATTGTACCCGTAATCAAACCATGTGAGCGGAACATAGATGCGGCGCTTGTACTCCAGCTGTTTGTTATAATTCGTCTCGTAACTTGTGGTAATAAAAAGCGGCAAAAGCGAAGCCGCAATACTCAAACTGGGGATAATATTATTATCACCTGTACTTTTACCGGTTAGCTGTGCCGACGCCACAAGATTGGCCGCTGCAAAAACCCATTTCCACTGCGAAATCATATTGGCCGATTTTTCAAAGGCTTCTTCTGCGAGACGTTCTTTGAGAAGTTCGGTTCTGCGGTCTTTATTCTTAAACCCGCGAATCTGTGCTAAAGTCGTGCCGTAAGAATCTGAAGAACTGTACCAATAGAGCAAACCTAATCCCGCAGCCCCCATTCCCACCGCCAATTTTGAGGCTGTGGTTGCATCTTCTTTATCTTTGGGTGAAAGATCCGTCCTCAAACTTGATCCGACAACAAATCCTGAAGTCAAAGTCATCACCGAAGACGCCATGAAAGGAAAGAGCAGCATGGTTCCGCGGTCTTTTACCGCAGCGGACTCCATTGCCAGTCGTTCTGAAGCTCTAGGCACAACCTGTAATTCCGGATAATCCAGGGCTTTTAAATCTTCCAGTTTAATGAAGGCCTCCTGCGATTCAGCGGCTTTTGCGTCTTGAGCAAAAACTTTTGGGTTCACAAAAATCCACACCGATAATACTGCTATTATGATTATTTTTTTTAACATGGCTAATTTTAAAAAGGCTTACCTGCAACTGGGTAGACTAGAAATAGTTAACTGCACTAATGTCTGTATTAAAGACTTCAAAGAGCCATTTCTAGACTCCTATTCCGACTCATTCGTGCTGATAAGACAATTGTGGATCAATTGACACTTATCCGAAAGAAGAAATGTTTTTAAATAAAAAATCTCAATTATTTTTAGTTTTAATCATTCTAACGATTTGTATTCCTGTTTTGTTTATACCTCTGAACCATAAAAATACGGAATCTCTACAGCAACCCATTATCAAAAATGAAGTGTCGCCCGTTACAATTAAAGCGGCTTTCGGAAGCAAAACAAATTTCACAAAAAACGACAACCTTGCACCAAAAATTCAGAATGCTCTTGAATACATTAAACAGCACAATCGAAATCCAAGCGCCCAAACTCTACTTACTCCCGGCACGCTCATTCAAAATGTACTGCTGAAATCCACAAGCTGGAAGATCTGGCCCCAAACTCAGGTCATCCGTACAGATGAAAAAACTTCCGCGGACAAGATATTGGCTCGGGTGAGTAATCTGCTGATTATAGACGCCCCTAACGAAATTAAAAGTCTTACTGAATTTAATTCCGCCAAGCCTATTGCCGTTTATGATGAACGTCTGAAAAAAGCGGGAGTAATTACTGGCACTATCAAAATTCAAACAGATCAGAAATCACTGCTCGAGAATGAGTTGTATCAGTACCGCGCCCATATAACAGAGTCTTTTGAAGCCATTCATATTTATTTTGTAACTAGTACCGATCTGATTTTTAACCTTGAACACCTCTTTCAGGCTTTAAAATCAAATCCTTATGTTAAAGAAATCGAATTGGAAATTCTGAGCAAAAATTATGAAAAAAATTAAAAAGAATATTTTTATTTTTTTTACCGTGCTCAGTTTAAGCTCCAGTTGCAGCAAAAGCACATTTACATCCAACGCAAGTATTGCGCTTGAAGATCCCCTGTATAAATATTCGTGGCACCTGTCCAATACCGGGCAAAGTGTATTTGCCACAACGCCGGCAACTGCCGGATTTGATTTAAAACTTCAGAATACCTGGAAATCCCAGATATTCGGAAACGGAATTCTGGTTCAGATTTCGGATGACGGGCTTGAAGACACACATGAAGATTTGAAACCCAATTTTCCATATTTAAATCAGTCTAAAAACTACACTCTATCCAGCCCCTATACTTCAACGGTTGCGGGCCCCATTGCAGCTAATGATAATCATGGTACAGCGGTTGCGGGATTGGTTGCAGCAGCAGGCTGGAACGGAGTTGGCTCACGAGGAGTGGCTCCTAGGGCCCATCTCACGATTGCCAATTTTCTGTCCGGTTCGGTAACTCAAACCCTGGCTAAACTATTAGATCAGGCAAGCGGAGATTTTGATATTTCAAACATGAGCTGGGGTGAAATCCAAAATACAATTTCAGGAGTGAGCGCAACCTACACAGCGCAGCTTTTATCCATGGTTACAACAAAACGAAATGGAAAAGGTGCGATATTTACAAAAGCCGCAGGCAACAATTTTCTAGTTCTTTGCAACGGCTCTGCTTCTTCTTATTGTATCGGGAACTCAAACTTTGATAGCGATAATGTTATCCCTTATATTATTGTTGTGGCCGCACTGAATGCTCAGGGAAATCCTTCCAGCTATTCCTCCGTAGGTTCGGATCTCTGGATTTCTTCTTTTGGAGGCGAATACGGCAGTGACTCCCCGGCAATGCTCACAACGGATCGTTCGGGCTGCTCCGTCGGTTATTCCCAGTCAGCCCAATCCGCAGCTTTTGAAAAAGGGACGTCTGCAGAAAACACCTCATGTAACTACACTTCAACTTTCAACGGCACATCTTCCGCCACCCCGGTGCTGACCGGCGTTGTAGCTCTTTTACTTGAAGCTAATCCTAATTTAACCTGGCGCGAGGTTAAATACATTTTGGCAAAAACCGCAACTGCCGATGGATATGCAACCGGAACCCTGAGCCATCCACTCGGAACGGCCCTGCCGGGCGGCTACTTCTGGGATCAAAAATGGATCACAAATGCAGCTCAATTTAAATTTCACAACTGGGTCGGCTTCGGACGGGTTAATGTGGATGCGGCAGTCAGTTTGGCAAAATCTTTAACCGCCTCACCGATTTCACTTGGAACTTTTACCGAGACCAATTGGGCGCATGCCAATATCGGGCTCAGTACAGCGATTCCGGATAACAGCTCGGCCGGGGCAACAAGTGTGCTCAATGTCGTAACAAATTTAACCGTGGAAGCCATTCAGATAAAAGTTTCGATCACACACGCTGATATTGCAGAACTCGCATTGGAACTCACTTCACCTAGCGGAACTAAAAGTGTACTGGTGAACGCCAGAAATTCGCTTACCGGCGTTCCAAACTATATCAACAATGTATTTTTAACGAATGCCTTTTACCAGGAAAGTTCGGTGGGCAATTGGACTCTCAAGGTTATCGACGCTAAAGCCGGCACCACCGGGACACTCACCTCCTTCAGTTTGAATGTATTCGGCGGAGCTCATTAACAGGGGCATTAACGGTTTAACTTATTGGTTGATTTTTTAATTTTCTAATGGTGCAGTCAAAAACAGTGAATAAATATATATCCCTTATTTTATTAATATTTTCTCATTTTGTGTATGCTCAAAATACATACAACCCTATGCAGGAGCCTCAATTTGCAGAAGACGTTTCAATTAATGCGGATCCCGTGTGGTCCGATCAGTTAAAAGAAAAATTCTCAAAAGTCAGAGTTAAAATATTTCCGCACAATTCAAAGTACAATGCACCACACGGTAAAGATGAAACGATTCACAAACTCAACGTATCCAGCCAGGGAGACTGTAATATCTATAAGTCGGACTTCCCAACCTCCGAACAGGAATTTACGCGAAAGACACTTTTAAATTCAGGCAAAAGTTTTGATTTAACCACAACCACAGTTACTGATCCTATCTGGATTGAATGCACGCAACCGATAGAAATTAAAAGACCGGATTTTCCTAATAACAGTGTTCGCTATCAGGGTATGCTCTTTATTAAAACCATCAGCGCAGTTACTTCTTACTTAACGGTTGTTAATGTACTTCCTTTTGAACAGTACCTGAAAGGTGTTGTTCCCTCTGAAATGCCGGCCAGCTGGTCAGCTGAGGCGTTGAAAGTTCAGGCTATTGCAGCACGCACTTATGCCTATCATGAATTAGGATCGGAAGTTGCGAACTCAGATAAAAATATTCTGCTGGAAAAATCCGGCGCACAGATTGATGATACCGTTACCTACCAAGCTTACTTAGGATTAAAAAACGGCGCAGCTTCTACTGACAAAGCCATTGATGACACTCAAGGCATGGTTCTGACCTACAATAAAAAAGTAATTAAAGCTTATTTCTCTGCTGACAGCGGCGGCTACACTGAAAATTCAGAAAATGTCTGGGGTGATGCCCATCCGTATATTCTGGCTAAGCCGGAATTGTATCCTGAAGGCTCCATTCCCGGCACAAGTTGGAGTTTTACAACTCCTATAAAGGAAGTCGGTAAAAAATTGATCAGCAGCGGATTTCTGGCCCCTGAAGATGAACTTGAATCTCTTTTTATAGATAAGAATGATTTGTTTCCGAGCAGCCGCCCGAAGTTTGTTGAACTGAAACTGACAAATGGTTCTAAGAAAAAAATATCCGCGGTAGACTACTCATTTGCAACGCGAATAAAAAGTGCCTGGATTCAGTTTGCGGGTGCCGAGCAGGGTAATGTTATTGTAAGCGGCAAAGGCTTTGGCCATGGCGCCGGAATGAGCCAGTGGGGCGCAAGAGTCATGGTGGATACACTTAAGAAAAAATACGATGAAATTCTTAAGTTTTACTATACCGATGTTGAGATTTCAAAATAGCTGAGTTCAAATGCAAAAGAGCCCGTACGGGCTTATACAAACATTTATATATTTGTAAAATGTATGTTTATTAACTTATTATGCTATTTATGAATTATTATTAAAAATGGCATAA
>JAYTFA010000336.1:0-2444 GCA_043734765.1 Pseudobdellovibrio sp.
ACACATATAATGCCCATAAATTAAAAGCTTTACTTATGTTATAACTTTTGTTATAACATAAGGGAGGAGGCACAAATGTCGTCTTTAAAAATTAGAAAAGTTGGAAACTCTCTTGGAGTTATTTTTTCCAAAGAAATTCAAGATACGCTTAATATTTCTGAAGGTGACCTTATTGATGTTACAACTTCTTCGAATAATAAAATTATTTTAGATTCTCACCTACAACATCACAGCAAATGGAAATTTGATGATGCCGCTTTAAGTAAAGAAGATGCCTCTTGGATTAATGCTGATTTAGAGGACGACGATGACATTCCTAAATGGTGAAATTTGGAAAGTGAAACTTTATCCGGTTAAAGGCAGCGAACAAGACGGCTTCAGACCTTGTTTAATAGTTAGCCCTGACTCTATGAATTCCTCGCTTCAAACATTAATTGTATTACCAATGACAACTTCATTAAAAAACTGGCCAACTCGGGCCTCAGTAATTCTGGATCATACAGAAGGTCAAGTTTGCATTGAACACATAAGATCTGTTTCAAAAGAACGATTTGTAAAAAGAATGGGAACTGCAACTGAAATTGAAATGGCCACTGTTAGAAAACATCTTCTGGCCGTTTTCGCGCCTTAGAAAAACTTATTAACAAACTATCGATAAGAAATAACTTTTTCTTCGATCAATCGGTTTTCCAAGGCCAGACAAATTGTGTGATAAAGAATAGTATGTACTTCCTGGATTCGCGCTGTATTAGGGCCAGGCGCAATAATATTAATGTCGGCCATGTTTTCTTTCACAGCTTTGCCGCCGTCTTTACCGGATAGTAAAATAGACTTAGCGCCGATTTTTTTGCACATCATAAACGACTTTAAAATGTTGGGCGAGTTTCCTGAAGTGGTGATCCCCATGAACACGTCTTTTGCGGACATGAGTCCCTCAACTTGTCTGGAAAAAATATCGTCGTAACTGAAATCATTACCTGTAGCGGTAATGATAGACGTATCAACAGTGAGTGCAAAAGCTTTAATAGGATCGCGGTCTTTACTCAATTTAACAACCAGCTCCGCCACAAAATGCTGAGCGTCTGCTGCCGAACCACCGTTGCCAGCTACAAATAAGGCCCCGCCTTTTTTATAGGTCTCAACCAGCAGATTCATCATCTTTTCAAACTCATCGTGCAAGGCTGATGAATCCTGCAAAACTTTTAAATTTTCGCTGGCTTGCTGAATTTCTTTTAATAATAATTTTTTAATCACGTGTCCTCACTTTTTTTGTTAACTTTACTTTTTTTGTTAACTTTTTTCGCTATTTAATTTTCTGCTTTAAATAATTCAGTAACTCGACTTTAAGATCATCGCGTTCTAAGGCCAGATCAATGTTAGCTATCAAAAATCCTAATTTGTCTCCGGCGTCGTAGCGTCTGGAGTTAAAGCTATAAGCATTTAAATTGGATGCCGCCGCCATTAAATTCATGGCATCACTCAGTTGAATCTCGCCATTTTTACCGGGCTTGGTGTTGTCTAAGTATTCAAAGATCTCAGAATTAAAAACATAACGGCCCGGAAGAGCCCAGTTGGAAGGAGCCTTTTCTGCAGTCGGCTTTTCAATAACTCCGATAACTTTTTTTCCTGACGATAAATCTTTGTTATCAGGACCAACGTTTACAATACCATATTTATGCGAATCTTTTAAATCTATCGGTAACACCCAAACTGAACTCTGTTGGGTTTTTGAAAATTGATCTGACAAAAATCCGGTTACATTTTCCGAGCGCGACTTGGTTAACGTAATCTCGTCCCCAAGTAATACGGCAAAGGGGTCCGCGCCAACAACTGACTTTGCACATCGCACTGCGTGTCCCAACCCTAATGCCGACTTCTGACGTATCGAAATAATGTTTACCGACGACCTGATTTTTTGCAGGCTCTCTAACACTTCTGACTGACCACGTTTAATTAAATTATCTTCGAGCTCGTAAGAAATATCGAAAAAATCTTCAATGGCCGTTTTACCGCGGCCCTGGATCAGAACAATATCTTCAATCCCTGCCTGAATAGCTTCTTCAATAACATACAGAATGATGGGCTTATCAACTATCGGAAGCATCTCTTTGGGAATGGTTTTAGTGGCCGGAAAAAATCGGGTTCCAAGACCTGCTGCGGGTATGATGGCTTTTTTGACTTTTTGGCTGACACTATTCATTACTTTATCCAAATCTTCCGGTTATATAATTTTCGGTTTTTTGTTCTTTTGGGTTTGTGAACATTTTTGAGCTTTCACCAAATTCGACTAAATCGCCTAAATACATAAACGCCGTATAATCTGCAGTGCGTGCGGCCTGTTGCAAATTATGGGTGACCATAAGTATTGTAACCGATTTTTTTAATTCAGTTAATAATTCTTCGATATGGGCCGTCGAAATGGGGTCCAGCGCTGAAGTGGGTTC
>JAYTFA010000337.1:0-2688 GCA_043734765.1 Pseudobdellovibrio sp.
GAACCCACTCTTGAAGACACCATGTTGATTATCAAGGGGCTCAAGAAAAAATATGAGGATTTTCATGGCGTTATCTATTCCGAAGAAAGTTTAAAATCCTGTGTTGATCTTTCACAGAAATATCTGATGAACAGCAAACTCCCCGACAAAGCCATCGATCTGCTCGATGAAGTGGGCAGCACCGTTAAGCTGAGAGAAGTGAAAAAAAAGGGCCCCGTCACCGTTGAAGCCAAAGATGTGATGGAAGTGGTGAGCCGTCTTTCGGGCGTTCCCGCAATTGAAATGTCACATGATGATTTAAAAGGTCTTAAAGATCTCGATAAAAAGCTGAAGGCTGTAGTCTTTGGTCAGGAAGAAGCGATTGACGTACTCGTGAGGTCTATAAAGTTTGCGCGCAGCGGTTTGGATCAAAAAGAAAAACCCTGGGGTTCTTTTCTGTTTGCCGGCCCCACAGGCGTTGGAAAAACCGAAGTCTGCAAACAATTGGCGCGGATTTTAGGTGTGCACTTTCAGAGATATGACATGAGTGAATACATGGAAAAGCATGCGATATCGCGGCTTGTAGGAGCTCCTCCGGGCTACGTCGGCTACGAACAAGGTGGCCAGTTGACCGAACAGGTTCAGAAAAATCCGTACTCACTTATCCTATTGGATGAAATCGAAAAAGCACATCCTGATATCTACAATATCTTGTTGCAGGTGATGGACGGTGGGCGATTAACAGACGGCAACGGGCGCACTGTGGACTTTAAAAATACGCTGTTGGTGCTGACGACCAACGCCGGCGCCGTAGATGTGGCCAAAGGCACGATCGGTCTGTTTAAAGGCGACCGCAGCGGTGTCAGTTCCGAGGCGATTAAAAAAACTTTTGCACCGGAATTTATAAACCGGCTGGATCAGGTCGTCTATTTTAATTCGTTAACTCTCGACCTGATCTTAAAAGTTGTCGAAAAATTTCTCTCGGATTTGCGTTTAACCCTGGCTCATAAAAAAGTGGATTTGAACTACACTGATGAAGTGGTTCGATATCTTGCCGACAAAGGCTTTGATTCCGTGTATGGAGCTAGACCAATTGCCCGCAAAATCGATCAATTGATTAAAAGCCAATTGGTAGATGAGTTGCTTTTTGGTAAGCTCAAAGAAGGTGGACGTGTTAACATCTCATTTGAGCAAGAGAAACTTAAATTTGAGTTTAAACCTGTTCAGTCTAAATTGAAAGAAGCCGTAAAGGCTTAATAAAGGCTTAATTTTGAATATGTTTCGGTTTAAAAAAATTATTCTAGTCATGATTTTTTTTATTTCAACGTCTTGCCGGTCGCAGTCGCTGCTGCCGTACAGTGATGTAATCGAAATTGAAAAAGACAACTCGGTTTTGGCCTCCTATACCTGCGACGAACTCATTGAAAAAGCCAATGATAAATCTTTTACGCTTAAAAATTTGGCCGCCCTCAGAGCCGTGGTCCGCTGTAAAGATTTTAATTTTAACATAGCTCAACTTTCGGATTTTGAAAAAAAACTCTACGCTCAGGAAATCGGAACTTTAGACACGGTAAAAATTGAAAACAAACTCACCGCCGATCTTTCCGTGAATGATCTCAAAAATAGAATTAAAACCGAAAAAGTTGCTGCACTTAAATTTAAATATTTTAAATTATTACGTTTAAAGCAACGCCGAAATGTCAACCACCGTGATTACATCAAAACTTCGCAGTCCATGTACAAATGGGCCCTTAAGAATTACAAAGACAGTTTAAAGCAGAATAAAAAAACAACCGCAGCGGATAATAATGCTTACCCGATTTTGTATGAAGCCGCACAGTTGGCTGTTAAAACCAATTGGACCGAAAACAGTTCTGCAACTGCTAATCGCATTATTGACGAATTCATGACTCAGGCCAAGGGCAACCCCATGGCCGAACTGTTTTTTTTAAAAGGACGAATTTTAGAAGAAGCCAAAAAAACCCCGCAGGCTGTTATTCAGTATGATCTCGCCATTGAGGATATTAAAAAATTTAACTCTAAAAACCTGAGCTTTGGAATGGACCGCGTTTTATGGCTAAAGGCGTGGATTCTCTACAAAGACAAAAACTATGCCGAAGCTGAAAAGGCCTTTGTTAATTTAGCTGCAGTCACCGTGGATTTGTCGGAAAAATCTAAGGCTCTGTTTTACCAAGGCCGATGTTTGAAATTTTTAGATCAGCCAGTTCGGGCCGGATTGATTTTTGAAGGCATAACGCAAAATGATTTTTTCGGCTACTATGGCCTGGTCTCCTATCGCGAACTGGGAAAGAAGTTTCCGGCCTTAAAAAGTATCAAGCGCACGAATGCCCTTAAGTACGATCTCAATCTTCAGTTTCTGGCGGATCCGGAAAGAGATCTTTTTAAAGCTCTGATTAAATACCGCGAGTTCAACATCTCTGAAAAGGCCATCGGCCTTATTGCAAAAACAAAAGAACACGAAGTCAATATGGCATTGTACCTGGCTAAAAACAGCCAGGCCTACATGTCGCTCTTCAGGGCTTTTGCAAAGCTCGACAACAATGAAAAAATAGATGTTTTTCTGACTTATCCTGAATTGGTTTTTCCGCAACCCTACCCCGATCAGGTTAAAGAAATGGCCAACAAAACACATCTTCCGCCGTCTCTGATCTATTCGATTATGAAACAGGAATCCGCCTTTAATGAAAA
>JAYTFA010000338.1:0-2018 GCA_043734765.1 Pseudobdellovibrio sp.
CGGCCCCAGGGATCAAACTGCGTTAATGTGGGCTTATTCTGTTCGGATTCCGTGGCCCACGTATGCCATTCGTTAGCGGCTTTTTCTCCCACCCGGCTCAAGTGAGTGGTCATGTCTTTCCTGTAAGTATCGGGAATAATTTGGTTTAAATATTGCTTTAAGGTTTCGTCAGACTCAAACGTATTCGTCAACTTAGCGGTTTCTTGATAAAAATCTTTGTTTTCCATGCTTTATCATTTTCTATTCATAAAAAAATGACAACACTTTTAGTACTCCAGACCAAGGGCTATGGAATTTTTCCTCATATGACAATTCACGGAATTAAAAATAAAATAATTCTATGGCTGAATTGGTCTCGGTAAAAAAAAATGAATTCTTATTTCAGCAGGATGATCTGGCTGATGCCATGTACATCGTTAAATCGGGAAAAATCAGTTTGCTGATTTCCGACGGTGTTTCCGAACAAGAGGTCGACACCGCCAGCATGGGTCAACTCTTGGGTGAAATGTCGTTGTTCGATAAAAAACTGCGAAGTGCGGGCGCCAAAGCTCTGATTGATTCGCAGGTGATCAAGCTCCCCTACAAAAAACTGGAAGAAGAACTGGAAACCATGCCGGAATGGGTGCAGGCCGTATTTAAAAATCTTTCTGAAAAAATCAGAGAGGCCAATATCAAAATTTTAAGCAAGAAGCCCGTAAAGCCGTAAGCGCCAGGAGGCCGGATGTCTGATTTCACTGTTATAAAAAAAGATCAACTGCTGTTTGAAGAGGGCGACTATCCGGACGCTATGTACATTGTGCGATCGGGCCAATTCAGTATTTTTATTAAAGAAGGCGATATTGAAAAAGAAGTGTCGCTTGCGGGACCGGGAAATCTGATCGGTGAAATGTCGTTGTTTGATAAAAAATTGCGAAGCGCCGGTGCACGTGCGGTGGTAGACTCAAGCGTGGCTACTCTTGCCTACTCTCAGCTGGAAAAACAGCTGGAAACTCTTCCTGAATGGGTCCGCATTACAATGAAGACCCTTTCAGAAAAATTAAGAACCACCAATAAGCGGTTCTTTTAATTCTGTAATACTAGTTTTTAATAATTTTTTTAGAAATTTCTTCGATACGGGCTTTGATCTGTTCATCGTCCGGAGTGAGACACTCACCTTTTTTATTCAATGAGGATTCCCATTTGAAATAACCCTTACTGTAATCTTTGGTTCCGCGGTTCCAGTGCCAGAAATTATTCGGACGCTCTTCTTCAGAAGCTGCGGCTTTTGTATAATCGTTAACCCATAAGAAAAATCTTTTGGTAGCGCCGCCTTTTTCGATAAGATCTTTCATTCCAGCCGGTGGATTTTTATAGAATTTATTTAATTTATTGTAGGCGATTAAGGCGCACTCTTTTGCAAGTTCAGGCGCTTGCCCCGGAGTTTCGTCATTTTTAAATTCACCCTGGAAGCCCCAAAGAACGTCGTCCGGATAATTAAATTCTTTACCGTCAACATAAACCCAGTATTCAGCACCCGAAAGTTCGAAGCCGTTTAAAGTGTATTCTTTCATGTCAGCCGGAGCGTTAACTTCTTCCTGAGCATGAGCACCTAAGTTTAAGAAAAGCGATATCATAACGAAAATAATTGTTTTCATAAATCCCCTTTTAATTTGCAGCGAGACTCGCTGAATTCAAAGGCTTTGTCTATTTAAATATTATTGTGTTTTTTGTGCTATAAAACCGAACACGCTGATGAGCAAATCATTAAGATCAAACGGCTTAACAAATATCTTCAAAATATTCATTTCACTGATTTTTTCGGATGTTAAATCATTATAAGCCGAACAAACAAAGAGTTTAGGAATAGGAATCTGCAATTTATTAATATTTTCAATCAGGCTGATGCCATCGCCCAGAGGCATACGCAAATCCGTAATAACCAAATCGTAATTGTTCTGCTGAATTTTTTCTAAAGCGGCAATGCCGCCTTCAGCCGAATCTACAAGAGCCCCATACATAGAAAAAGATTCCGATAAAAT
>JAYTFA010000339.1:0-4205 GCA_043734765.1 Pseudobdellovibrio sp.
CGCCTGGAAGATTTCGATTTTATCCGGCTGCATGGTGATTTACATCGCGGAAATATTTTAGAAGATTCTAATTCTGAATTCGTGATGGTAGATTTTGACGACATGATCAACGGCCCCGAGGTGCAGGATTTCTGGATGCTCATGCCGAATGCCGATACCACAAGCCCGGAATTTAATTCACTTATCGACAGCTATTCAGAACTCCGCGAATTTCCCCACGAGCAACTGGAATTGATTCCATTACTGAGGGGCTACCGGATTATCACTTACGCCATGTGGATTATGAACCGCTGGAGTGATCCGAGCTTTCCGCGGCTTTTCCCCGACTATGGCAGCTACAGCTACTGGGCCGAAGAAACCGAAAATTTAGAAAAAATTTCTTATTTAATTTAATGCCTCTTTTAAAAAAAACGCGAGTCTTTCGAACTCGCGTTTTTTTATTTAAGTATTAAAACTCTGATTATTTTCTTAATGAAGCCTGATCCAGTAAAGCAATACCTTCTGTTGCCACTGCTTTTTTAGAAGAGGATACAGTTGCATCGCCGGAAGCTTTCGTGCCATCTCCCGAACCCGAACTGCTATCGCCGGAAGCTTGAATTACTGGCGCTGCATCTAAAGCCTTAACAACATTAGATACTAATGCGCCAAGAGCTTTGCGTGCTTCGCCTGCTGCTTCGTCTTCTTTTTTAGAATCCGCGATATTACAAGCCAAATTCATTGCGCCCGGGCTTACTTCCACATCGGCAGCAACCTTAACCGCGAAATACACATTCAAAACATTACGTTTAGTTGCATCGGCCTGCTTCTCATATTTAAGAGTTAATATGCTGATCGTTTCATCGCCCTTAAGATCGGCTTTAGTAATGTTCAAAACAGAACAGGCCGTAACAGCTTTATTATCTAACAAAGCTTTACCCTTAGCTGCATCTGTTTCAATTGCTCCGTTTGAAATAACAACTGCACCTGATGCATTTTTATCATCGGATAAAATTTTTGCTAAATCAGCTGTAATTTTTAATTCTTGTTTTTCAGTAAGAGTTTCAGAAACTGCGCCTTTAGTAATATCATTTTCCTGACCGGTTTTGGCTTTAACCGCTTTACCGGTAGCTAAAACTGCAGAGTTGATCTGTCCGATAATAAGGTTTTTGCCTGTAGCTTTTTTAGCTGCATCATTGCCTTCATGCTCTTCACAGCCTTCAGCTTTTGTTTTTTTATCATCAGTCGTAAGTTCACCGATTAATTTAGTTAAAGCATCAGCTTGCATTTTATATTTATTAGCTAAATCTGTTAATGCGTTTGCAGGATCTCCCGTAAGAGCGCCATCTTTTTTTAACTCGATGTTAATGGCATCTGACTTTTCTTTCAGAGTTTTATCTTCATTTAAAACGGCTTGAGTACAAACTCCCATTTTGGCGGCTGAAGGTTTTGCGGTTGGGGCAACTTCTGCTTTCACTTCGCGGTTTGGCGCCTTTTGACAGTTTACTAGTAAAAAGGATGAGGCCAAAACACCGCATAGTAGCGTTTTAGATAATAGGTTTTTCATAAGAATAGTCTCCTTAAGATATTTCTCTTCCAAAAACCGGACCAATGTCCGATTTTGCCCCCAAATGGTTTATATAAGCTTTAGCGGGCTAACTAGGCACTGTTGCGGGTGCTGAGGCAAAAATGCACCTTCAAAGGTGTACATAATTTTGATAGTAAAAGTCATTTTTTGTTAATATTTACATGGCTTGAGGCGTTAAGCACTGCTTGTACCCCCCCTATCATATAAACCAAATGGTAGCTGGGTCCCATACGATTGACTTACTACTGAATCCGCTAGGTCCGGAAGGAAGCAACGGTGTTTAGTGAGCTTTGCGATATGGGGCGCCCAGCCTGTTTTTAGAGGAGAAATTTTTTGTCTTACCAGGTGATTGCAAGAAAATATCGTCCGCAATCTTTCGATCAAATGATCGGGCAAAATCATATTACTCAAACAATCAATAATGCTCTTAAGTATGATCGTTTACCGCATGCCCTGCTTTTTACCGGTTTGCGCGGAACGGGCAAAACCTCGTCAGCCCGAATCTTAGCTAAAATCCTGCGCTGTACGAATTTAAAAGATTTTACTCCATGTAATGAGTGCGCAAGCTGTATTGAAATATCCACCGGACGTTCGATGGATGTAATTGAAATCGATGGAGCTTCGAACAACGGTGTTGATGCTATCCGTGATTTACGCGACAACGTTATGTTTGCGCCCTCGTCAGGTAAATATAAAATTTTTATTATTGATGAAGTTCATATGCTTTCAACCAGTGCGTTCAATGCACTTTTAAAAACTCTGGAAGAGCCGCCACCGCATGTGGTTTTTATTCTGGCAACAACTGAGGTTCATAAGATTCCTCAGACTATATTATCCCGCTGCCAAAGGTTTGATTTCAGAAGAATTCCTTTAAAACAAATCGCCGATTACTTAAAAAAAATCTGTGATCTTGAAAAAATAAAATCAGATGAAGGCGCACTTTGGTTGATTGCCAAGCAAGGCGATGGCTCGATGCGCGACAGCTTAAGCCTGCTGGATCAGGTGATCAGCTTTACCAATTCAAATTTAACTGAAGCTGAAGTCAGTCAAGTTTTAGGTTTAACGGAAAGATCCCTTGTTTTTGCCGTGTTTGATTGTTTAATTCAGCGAAAACCTTTTGAATTGGTTTCCTACTTAGAAAAACTGGGCACTCTCGGGCAAAATCCAAGTTTGTTTTTAGAGGACCTGTTAAGATTGCTTCGCCACAGTTTGCTTTTAAAAGCCGATCCGAATGCAACAGACCTCATTGATATGCCCCAGGATGAAGTTCTGTTGATGATGGAAAAAATTAAAAACTTTTCTGATGCCGATTTGCATATGTTGTTTGATATGACGATGAAGTCAGCGCAGGATCTGAGCCGTGCCGGCGACGCACAGATCGTATTTGAAATTGCTCTCCTACGTATGAGTCAGGCGCCTCGAGTTGCAGATCTTAAAGCTCTTTTGGCGGCCAACCCCGGCAGAAGCGAGCAGCTCCGCCCAAAGTCCTTTGAGGAGGTAACTCCTCAGGTTGTAGCGGCGCTTGTAGGGGCACCTTTGGACCTAAGCTCCGAAAACTGGCTCACGTTTGTTGAAAAGGTTCGACTGAAGGATGCTTTTTTTGCGGCAAAAATTGAAAATCTTTTATTCGTTTCCTGTGCTAAGCTTAAAATTACTTTGCAGGAGTCTCAGACATTAGCTTTTTTAAACTCACAGCTGCAAAATCCTGAAATGCGCCAAATTCTGCAAGGATTTATTGATTCAGAGATTGCACAGGGCTACACTTTTGAAGTGCTAAAAAGTAGTGCGGCTGCCCAAGGCGATAGCGCTTCTTCTCTTGCAACTAAAAAACAAGTGCAGGCCGAAGAAAAACAGATGGAAAAATGGCAAGCAGACCCGCGCGTACAAAAAGCAAAAGAAGTTTTTAAAGGTGAAATCAAACTTATCAAAAAGGAGATTTAAATGAAGGGCATGGCTGGTGGAATGGCAGGCTTAATGAAGCAGGCAAACCAAATGCAGATGAAGATGAAAAAGCTTCAGGAAGAATTAGCAACACGTGAGTTCTCAGGAACGTCAGGTGGCGGCGCAGTAACTGCAAAAGTAAATGGCGATAATAAAGTTTTAGCTCTGACCATCAATCCTGAAGTTTTAACTTCCGGTGATGGTGAAATGTTACAGGATATGGTGATCTCGGCAGTTAATGACGCCTTGAAAACCGCTAAAGAAACCTCAAGCTCGGAAATGTCAAAAATTACCGGCGGCATGAACTTGCCAGGATTCTAATTTGTTACAAATATCAGCTTTAGAAAAACTAGTTCATGAATTAAGTCGATTGCCCGGAGTAGGTCCTAAAACCGCTCAGCGTTTGGCTTATTATGTTCTGAAATCTAAAGACTCTTATCCCGCACAATTAACCGAAGCTCTGCTTCGTGTGCAAACTGAAGTTCGCTCGTGCACTGAATGTTTTAGTTATACTGATCGCACAATCTGCAGATATTGCAGCGATGATAATCGCAACAGCGAACTTCTCTGTTTGGTAGAAGAACCTTCGGATATTTCCCGAATTGAATCTTCAGGGGCCTTTCGAGGTCGCTATCATGTTTTACATGGGGTTATTTCTCCTTTAGACGGCATCTCGGCCGGAGATTTAAAAATTGCAGAG
>JAYTFA010000340.1:0-8478 GCA_043734765.1 Pseudobdellovibrio sp.
TGCTTATGACGTTGCATTCCGACTCTCCACCCTTTGATTGGGCCATTATGCGCCGACATTTGGAGAGCTATCTCGATGAGCAATTGATAGAAGAACTCGATATTAATCCTGAGTCCATCGGCAGCGCCTCGATGGGTCAGGTTCATCTGGCCGTTATTAAAGCCACAGGGCAAAAAATTGCTCTTAAAATCCAATACCCCGACATAGACAAGGCGATTGATTCGGATGTGGCTGCGCTTAAAAAAATACTGTCGCTGACAAAAATATTACCCGCGGGGCTCGACCTGACCGAGGTTTTTGAAGAGATCAAAACAATGCTGCGGCAGGAGCTGGATTATACTCTCGAGGCCCGGCAAACCACAAAATACCGGGAATTTATCGGCTCCGATAGCCGCTATGTTGTGCCTTCCGTGTTTATTAAATATTCAAATTCAAAAGTACTGGCAACGGAATATCTTGACGGACTCAAGTCCGATCATGCTTTAGTGCAGAATTTATCAGAAGCTCGCCGAAATAAATTATCGGAAAATTTTATTGAACTTTATTTTAAAGAAATATTCGATTGGAATTTTGTTCAGACAGATCCCCACCTCGGAAACTACAAAATCCAAATTGATTCAATGGGGTCTGATCGCCTGGTTTTACTGGATTTCGGAGCCACCAAAAAATTCAGTTCAGTGTTCATGGAAAACTACCGTAAAATGATAAAAGGCTGCATTATTGAAGATACTGAAACTTTTATGGCCGGGGCCCGAGGACTAGGATTTGTAATCGACAGCGATACACCTGAATATGTAAAAACTTTTCAGGCCTTCTGTTACGAAACTGTTGAACCCTTCAAAGCTCCGGATAACTACAACTGGAAAATGACCAATCTGCCAAAACGAGTTGTTAAAAGCGCCATTCAATTTAAAAATTTTGAGTTGAGATCGCCACCCCGCGACATTTTATTTCTGGATCGTAAAACCGCCGGAGTATTTACTTTTTTATCGGTGCTCGGTGCAAATATCAATGCCCGGAAAATAATTGATCCCTACCTGAACAACATTTCTAAACGAGCTTCTGAGCCTTGAGTTGCTTTGCCGCAAGCGCATAGCCGCCAGAGCCCCCATCAACAAAATGCACGTGATCCTGATTGGTTTGCACAAAGCACGTCATCATGGCCTCATTAGAAGAATGTGTGCCATAATAAATCTCACCTTTATTTTTGTGCGCTTCGAGTATTCCCATCAGACGCAATTTCTGGGCACTTGTAATATCAATAACCATTCTCAAAGTGTCGTCAAATTTTATAAAGTCCGTATTTTTTTGTAATTCACCCATATATTTTGCTACGACAGACCCGGGGTCCTTGCGTTTTAATGATATCGCCAGCGCAAGAACGGCCACCCAGAGAAGAGTTGATAAAAATTGTGTGTAAAGTTTTAATCCGGAATACTTCATGCTGAGTTCTTTAAAAAGATGTTTCGGTGGCCACTTGGCTGAAATTTTATTGATGTCAATTAAACTTAAATCCGGTAAAACTTCTGATATTTTTCGGATAATTTCAGAATACGTATCAACCGAATTATCTTTGGCCTGGATTATAAGAGTCAGTATTTCGCCTTTAGACGATTGAATCGGACTCCAGCGACATTCTAATCCCTTATGGGCATCTTCGAGCGCGCCCACTTCTACCAATTCAAATTCACTGCTTTTTTTGGTGAGCTCTTCCGCGAGCGCAATTCCACTTCCCCTAGCCATTGCAATGTGGGCTGTACTTGAAAGCTTCATTCTTGCGATAAAGATTTCGGCTTTTCTGTTATAAATTTCGATTGCCGGAATGAATGAAACTCGTAGCTCGAGGTTGAAGGCTTCTCTGGATTTTTTTTTGGTTGCAGACAAAGCCATTTTAACATTTTCAACTTTGTCGGCAGGAATAAACAGCGTGGCCCCGTCTCCTCCGAAAATAAATGGGATATCTACGTCACCACAGGCATTTTTTGCTGCGATAATGGAGGACACGCCTACGACATTAACGTCTTTATATTTGCCCGCCTCAATGGCCTTGGTAGACCCTTTGACATCCGTAATTACGATATACCAATCAACCGGAAGCTTTTGATAATTATTGACGTCCAAGATATTTTGAATGTTAGCAAACGAAACTATGTTTTTATAAAAATCCAAGGTGTTTAACATAGCAAATTTTAGAATAGCACCAACAGATTGCAATAATTATTTTATTCACCTGGACAAGAATGCAGTTTATATCCCGACACTGATCCCGAAAAGAAGACTATGGTTAAATCCACTGCTTTTCTGGCTGTCAAATTCCACCGTAGGTATATAGATCGAATTAATCCCAATATTATAATAATATTTACCACGCCATAACCCGCGTTCAACATTTGAAAACATCGTATTGTACCGCAGGCCCAGGTTAGCCGCGATGTACTTAGAACTTGCCGTAAACGCATCTTTATATGAACCGATTCGCATGTTGCCGAACTCGGCTCCTACTTTTAAATAAATATTTCTATTCTCATCCAGGATAGTCCGATGCAAATAGCCCAGTCCGAATCCACCCAGTGACCATTCTTTGTGCTCCAAAAGAGGATGTGCATTTACATACGCAGTTGAGGCATTAATCGATGTGAAACCGAAATCCAGATACATTCCATGATTGGCAGCGCCGATCGTATTCATTTCCATTTTAAAACTCAGTGCCGTGCCCTTATCTGTTAAATCCGCTACTCCCCCTTGAAGTAAGCTCGGCCCAAAATAAAAGCCCAGCGTAAAAACCTCACTATCTACTGAATTTTCGTCGGAGCTGAGATCCGGATTTTTTACATAATTAACAAGTATCTCGCAACTTTTTTCTCCGCTATTTACAGGTATTTTTATTTGCATCGTTGCAGCGCCTTTAAAATCAGACTTCTGGTGAAATTTAAAGTATGTAGCCGAGATTGTTTTTGGCGGAAAAAATATTGCTCCATTCAGATCCAGATCAAAATATCTGGTGGTATCGTTATTATAGGTAACGGTGGCCTGATTATTAAAAACCTGGGTGTTTAAATTACTGTTATTTTTCAGGCCCAAAAACATTATTGAAAACGGTGCCATTGAATAAATTTTAGTTTCAACCAGCATTCCGCACTGTTCAGATAATTTTGTGGTGCTTTTTAAACGAGGATCGGCCCAGTAAACCGACTCATAGGGCGCAAGCCCGCTGGCCGCCGTAGCCGACATCGCAGCTCCTATCCCGATTGCAGTGGCTACACCAACGGCCGCATCTGCTGCTCCGGCAAAACAATTAAGATGAACACAGAACAATACTGAGAAGATTATTTTTTTCATTTCAGCACCTCTCTGCGTACATATATCTTAGATGTTAAATATTTTTCATTAGCACCGTTGGCAGGAATTCTGAGCTCTCCTATTAAATCATTTTTTCCGAGTTTCAGCGCATCTTCCTGAGTTAAAAAAACTTTGCAATCGACTACATAATCTTTGTTTGGTTCAATTGTATTTAAACTATTTTCAGGATCGAGACGGCATTTGGCTCCAAGGCTCTGCTGCAAATAACTAAATCTTACTTCTTTCAGATTCAAGCTTACACTTTTTTTACTATTTGAATTTTTAACAAAGAGCTTAAACCCAATTTCATGAACCAAACCTTTACTATTTGTTACTACAGGATTTTGTATGAACATTAACGAATTTGAAATTAATAGATCTTCTACTTTATCAAGTTCATAATACATGTTGGGCGGATCGCTCATTAAAACCGGAGCCACACAAGAGCTGAGTATAAGAGCAGAAAATACAGATAATAATATATAATTTTTCATGAATTTATTTAAGCACACTGTGTCCACAAAAACCACCTTTTGCTGGATTAGCGGAACCTAATTTTTAAAATGAACTCAGCGCTTCCAAAAGAGCAATAGGGATAACACACCCTGTCCGCTCAGAAGCACTGCTATTGAAACTTTTTTTTGATAATAAAACCGAAAAATTAAAATCTATCTCAAACGGCTTATTCTGCTGCTTCCGGTTTTGTATCGGTTAGCCATAACAACTTTAGCAGCAAGCGTGATCTGAATCTGAGTTCCACCCAAACACTGAGCCGGGCCCAGGCCATTCGAAGAACACTGCGCTCTTAACATCGTGTAAACCTCTTGGTCATCGCCGATTTTTTTATAATCGATCGAAATCATTTTATTTCCGCCCTTTAAAAATTCAGCCACATCTGAAGGGTTTGCCAGAGCCAGGGCATCTACAACATTCTCAGCACTTGGTGCCGCAGTTTTTGCAAATACAGTAACCGACATCAACATGAACGCGAGAGCTAAAAACTTTTTCATAATATTTCCTTTGTTATTTGAGTCGGATAATAGTTGATTTGCGGAATTATTTCACCTGTCAGATTTATGAAGTAAAGAAACTTCACGCATGTAAAAAACTTAGACAGTTACGAGCGCATATTATCAAACTGCAGAGGCACCGAGAAATTATGCCCCTTAACCACTTGCATCGTGGACTGCAGCTCATCAATACTTTTTGAGGTGACTCTGAGCTTCTCATCCATAATCTGCGCCTGAACTTTCAGCTTTGAATCTTTTATGAACTTGATAATTTCTTTGCCCATTTCTTTTTCGATTCCCTGAGACAACGTAATTTTTTTTCTTAAAAGTTTTCCACCGGCCGTTTCAATTTCAGAAACCTTAAGAGCCCGTAAATCAAGCCCGCGCTTGGCCATCTTGGTTTGCAGGATACTGACCATGGTTTCAATTTTATATTCGTCTTCAGCCAGAAGCGTAACTTCTTTTTTATCCCAGTTGAGTTCGGCATTACTGCCTTTGAAATCGTAACGACCGATAATTTCTTTTTTGGCCTGATTAATGGCGTTATCCACTTCCTGCATGTTAAGTTCTGAAACAATATCAAATGATGGCATTTTTTTATTATAACAAACTTCGAAGAATTTTAAAGTTCTAAATTGAGAGGTCAGCTACTACTTATTTTTGATCGTGCATTAAGTTACTTTTCAACTGGATTGTGAAGCCCTTTATTTGGTTTCTTATATTGGCCTGAGCGAATTTGTTGAGCCAAATGAGCAACTGAGATTGCAGCATTTTCAACACGATCGAAAATTTCCTGATCTTTATCAAGATTGTTGTGGCTAGTTGAATATGGCTTATACCAACCGATAAAAGTATCAACTGCTGCCATAGGGCCAGCATCAATCATCCCAATATCAGTCATCCAGTCAGATAATATTCTGCGAAGGTTTTCTGGACCTGCTGCATCGCCATGTACGACAACTCCGAAGGCACGATTTGCCAAATGTTTCGGGTAATCCCACCCCTTTAACTCTAATTTTTTAGCAATGACTGGATCCTTGCCCTCAGTTGTAGTGAGGTCTGGGTTGCCGCCGTCAGCACAAACAAGCCGATCTATCATCGATTTCAGCGAAGTGGGTGCTTGATACCAGTTAACAGGACATAAAATAATAACTCCATGTGCTGCCACCCAGCGGGGATAAAGCTCGTTCATCCAATCGTTGGTCTGTCCCATTGCATGATTTGGATAACATGAGCACGGCCAATGGCAAAGGGCTGGTGAGGTTGACACACAGGTTTTGCAAGGATGTATAACTTTCATTGGCTCGTCCGTTAAACTCGACAGATCCAGAAAATCAACTTCGTATCCTTTTACCCGCTTTATTATCTTCTGGGCATGTTGCGCAAGTCTGAGCGTTTTAGAGATTTCACCCGGGCAACTGTGCTCGCTGCGTGATGCCCCATTCACAATCAAAATTCGAGTCGGAGATTCGGATTTCTTATGCGCTCTTTCAGCAGAATCTATTGCAGCTTTTGTTTTCAGCCATTCAATCGGAACTTCAAAATTCTTTTTGACAAATCCCCGGCCTGCAGGTTTTTTGCGAGGAGATTTTCGATAATTTATATATCCATCCCAAGCAATTTCAAAAACTTTATCAAGCTCTTCTCTCACTTTGTCAAATTCAGGATCATAAAAGCGATCGTTAAATCTTACGCGGTATTGTTCTTTCGTCAGTGGGACATATTTGGACTGCTTACGAACAAAAGGTTTTTTCATTTAGCGAATCTCCTGTCAGGTGAGTGTCGTTTTCGGGCCTCTCCCTACCAGTTAGGCGAATGTTAATAAAAGAACATTTCTTTGAGACTGCAGTTTTCAGGCCGTATGTTAAAAAAATAAGGAGAATAGAAATATCTATACTCAATTTGAGGTCGTGGAAAATTGACCTGCGTTAAGTCCATTTTCTCCATTTAAAAAAAGGGGCAGATTCATTCATGTTTAATAAATCGCAATATCTCGTTTTTTAATTTATTCGAGATAATTTCATTACCAAAATCTGTTGTATGTGCAAAACCCTCACCCATATCATCTGTAAACAAATCTTCCCGACTTTTAGTTTTTAATATTTTTTTGAAATTCTCATCGTTGGATATAAAATGTATATTTTTTCTTATTTCTACAGAAAAATATTCCTTCATCGACTGAATCGGCTTCAGCGGATATTGCACAACAAACAACTGACTTTTATTTTTTGTTAATTCATATAATAAGTTATGACTTGTTTTTACTTGATTTAACTTCTCTGAAAAATGAAATTTCAATCCATTTTTTTGTGCAGACATGAGCTCTTCCCATTTTTCGATATTTTTCTCATTGGGATCAACACACTGAAGTAGCGAAGTAGTAATTTTTAAGCTCAACTGGTCAGAATTCATGTCAGTTATTTTTTTTGCAAAATTAAAACACTCATTATATTTTCTTAAAGAGGCCAGCCCTTGTATTTTTCGAGAAATAGTAAATTCATCCAGGATTTGATTCTCTATTAAAAAATCTAATAGCTGCAATTGCGAATTCAGATTAGATCTAAAATCCAGTTTAGTAGCTGCGTAGTAAATTATATAGGAGAAATCAGCCGGGTATTTTTTTTTCATCTCCTCGAGCGCTAATTTAATCTCTGGAAATTTTAAATTGTCTAGCTGTATTATCAGCTTTTCAGCTCTTCTAGTAACTAATTTATCACGCGCCACATATTTTCTGATCGCAAAATCAATTTTTCCTCTTTCAGCTAATTCACTAAAATTGAACTGATAATCCTGAATCAAGTGCGCTTCTAAATTATTCTCATCTTTAAAATTTATATTTTGAAACTGTGTGTAATTGAAAATTCTATACCAAAAAAACATTCTAAGTATTTTACTTTTATCTATGGCAATAAAATTGTCAATCGTAAGATAGCTGCTGTCATTTCTACCCATCATACTAATAACTATATCGGGTTTTAATAAAACAAATTTCCTCTTAAAATCTTCTAACAGCATAAAAGTATTCTGTCCTACTTTCGCAAGGTTATAAACCGCTGCATTAACGCCTGATTGAATCAACTTCTGCTGCAATTTCTTAGGCCAAGAATCAAATTCTGCTTGCCCATCGGCTGATATCGACTCACCTAATACTATTATACGCAATTCATTATCCCGCGAAGTTTTAAAACTCTCCGCCTCGTTTAAATTATGTATTATTGAAACTAGACCAGCGAATATCTCAACAAAAAATATAAAAGCAAAAAAATTAATAGTAATTAACAAAGTAAGAGACCAATAAGTCTTTTTGAATTCACCTGACTTCATTATTTTTGCTGTCGATGTCTAAAACATTTCCAGAGCAGGAAAAAGTTCAAACACAATGATATTGAAATTAAAATTTGATAAATTAAATCGTAATACATATAAGAAATTCCGGTAATATCAAATAAAGAATAACTGGGGAATTTGGTATTTTTTGCTCCTTGCTTTTGATTGTAATAATTAAAAAGAGCTTGATCAAACTTATAGGCAATAACCTGCGGGAAGAAACGGAAAACCTCATCATTAACATCTTTAACATTCTTTAGTGAGGTTTGCACGAGATCGCAAATACTCTCAAAAGCTATGCTTCCGGTTTTGATGCCTGACGATTTTTGCAGCTCATTTGAGTACTGTAAGGCGTATATTCTACAATATCTACCAAGCGCAACACTTCTATCTGCCACATCTGTAAATTTATCTTTTACGGGAATCTCTCCCTCTCTAAATTCCTCATGATCAGAAGGCCAATTGATATATTTTATATCTCGATAGTTAAAATTGCTGAAAATGCCTCGAGCACGAATCTCTTTTTGTAATTCATTCAATTCTGAACTGGGGTTGAAAATTTTTTCCTTGTTAGTAGCATTTATTTTTGCCAAAGCATTTTGGTGGGCACTTAAAAATAATATCAAAGCAATTATAGCGCGAGTGTTTATTAATTTAGCTTTAATCATAAGATTTTTTCGCTTACATAGTTAATATGAAGGTTCACTCTTAAATATTAGACTCATAGTGGAAAACAAACAAGTTTTAACCTACATTGCTGACAGTAGGCTTTGGTCTAGTTGGTTTAATTTAAATTGTTCAT
>JAYTFA010000341.1:0-2132 GCA_043734765.1 Pseudobdellovibrio sp.
TATGAAGTGGTTTTGTCTAAGCGAAATGAGTTGGGACAATTCTCAAATCTCCAGGCAGCCAAATTTTATTTAGACGGGGAATTCTACGAAAGCGTTGAAGGCCTCTGGCAATCTATGAAGTATCCTGAAGATAAAAACGACGAACGAATGAAAAACCCCGCGGTCATCTGGGCCTTTACCCGTGAGCAAGTAACCAAGCTCTCGGGTTTTGAAGCCAAACGAGCCGGTGATCTTGCCAGCGCCAATATGAAAACACTGGGTATCACCTGGGTCACTTACAAAGGGCATAAAATCGACTACACCGGCAAGGAGAGCACGCAGCACTACGATTTGATACTGCGAGCCTGCCGCTCTAAGCTTGCGGCCCATCCTGAGCTTGTAGAGCTTTTACGGCGCACTGAAAAACTAAGCCTTATGGCCGATCACAAGCAAAAGCCCGATTCCCCGCCGGCTTACAAGTATCATGAGATCTATATGAAAATTAGAAGCGAACTGCCGCCGCTTTAGTTGGATATGACCTCCGCCATTATTCATCTCAAATCCCTCCTGATTGTTTCACATTGAAATAGTGCAAACCAATTATGGGCACGTGTCTAATTTCTATGGAACACATCTTTAATTCGGATTACGAAAGCTCTATAGCGACTTAGAAATCGTATCGAATTAAGACCTCAGTCATTTCAACTACTTACTGAATTGCGCAATCTGGTCCCGATCTTGAAGTATTGATATGTATGGAAACAAATACGAATCAGAACAAAACATTAAAATCGTTCTTCAAAAAAACAGGTTTGATTTTTTTATTCTCGGCTTTGTTGCTTTTAAATGAAGGCTGTCAGAGTAAGCCCGCGAACCATAATTTAATCATGCAGGACGAGATCAGAAAATCTCATGCAGCAGAAGTTCTACAGGGCAAATCAGATAGATCTGATAAAAACGCCGGCATCGTTGATTTCGACGGAGATGAAAAACTGGCTCAGTACATTGCTTCATATGTTAGAAAAATGAACTCAAAAATCGATGCTCCTAAATTCACTCAGACTTTAATGAGCCTGAGCCAGAAACACAGTTACGATCCAATTCTTATCCTGGCAATTATCCAGACCGAAAGTCGTTTTAATTTCAATGCTGTGGGAAGTGCCGGCGAAATAGGTTTGATGCAGATTAAACCGAAAACTGCGGAGTGGATCTGTATGAAAAACAATATCAAATGGAAGGGCGCAAAAGCCCTGAAAAATCCGGAGTATAATATTGTTATCGGTACAGCTTACATCAAGTATCTGAAAAAGACCTTGAATTCAAAAAGCTTAAAATATATCAATGCTTACAATATGGGTCTGGCGAGTATGAAGCGTTCAACAAATCTGAAAAATCATCCGTATTTTCCTAAAGTGATCGGTAACTATTTATCAATCTATTCCAAGTTAAATAAAATAAAAGTAACTGCCATCTAGTCATTCCGTATTAAAATGGTGGCTCGGGTCGGACTCGAACCGACACGTGCTTGCGCACACAAGATTTTGAGTCTAGCAAGTCTACCAATTTCATCACCGAGCCATCTCAATACGTTGAGGTAATATAAATACATGCGGCTGTTCTATTCAAGAAATTTTTTCAATAGGCATGATCTGAGCATGATAAGAGCTAATAACATTGCTAATTGCACCCATTTATGGCATTAAAAATTAAATTATAACAAGTCCGTTGAGGTAATAATGAAACAATTTTTAGCTGTTTTAATTCTAAGTTTGTCTTTTGGTGCCGTTAAGGCTCAAACCGCGCCGTCCGATGATTCACTTTTATCTGACGAACTCACGCTTGCGGAGGCCAGTAGCTCAACTCAAATTGTAAATGAAAAACCACATAATGCTAAAAAGTTTTACGCCAGTGCAGTAGTTGGCATGTCGGCCTACCCAGACGTGAGCAATGTGCAGAATGGTTACAACGTAGCGGGGGCCATCGGATTCTTTTTAAATGAAAGCCTAATGATTGACGTGGGTGTTGGTCTCGCAAAATCTCAATTGAGTGTGCGAAATCTTTTGTTCAATAATAAGCGGGACAATTTCGACATCAACATTTACCAAGCTAACCTGGCGGCTAAATATCAATTCGACGGGATTTTAGGTACCGGC
>JAYTFA010000342.1:0-7220 GCA_043734765.1 Pseudobdellovibrio sp.
TCTATTTTTCTAGACAGAGGTCGATTTTGTCAATCTCAAAAGCCACCTATTTGCAGGCTTAGACCTAATTGCGAACTTGAGGCAAATACCGGAGAGTGAGGGACATAATACCCCAGTACAAAATTCACGGGCAAAACATAGCCGATTGTACTTTCAAGTTTAAGCTCAGCGCCGGTGTTCCAGATACTTTCATTAAGTTTCAAATTTTGTCGATTCATGGTTTCAGTGAGGCCGCTGCCTTCAACCCCTATTCCATCCGCAATGATAGCGCCTGAAATTCGATTAATAAAATAGGCGTCAGTACCGGATCCGCGTTCGATTTGACTGATCGGAAATCTGTATTCTAAGTTGGCGTTCCAAATGCTGCGTCCGAAAAACTGGGCTGAAGCATAACCGCGCATTACGAACTGTGGTGCTAATCCGTCTCCATCAAAAAAAGCGGAGGAGCTGCTTGAACCAAATCTGCCTAAGACACTCGAAAATGTAACTAAGCCGCTGACTTTGGCTTTAAGTGCATGATGTTTGGGTAACCAGGGTGAGGCAAAACCGATCAGACTGAAAGAGGCTCTATCAAAATCCTGCGCAACATAAGTGGTTTCATCATTTAATTTAAAATATTTTTCAAACTTAAGGAGCCCACCCCAGCCCGTTTGCGGTGAAATCTGAAAAATATTCTGGTGGTATTTTTTATAAGCCAACTGGGCAAAGGGCCCCCAGTGCTGCGACTGGGTTACATAGGACGTGTTGAGCAATTGCAGGCCCATTTGTAAAAGCATATTTTTATTTACTGAAAAAACATCCGGAAGTAGTGAAGCCGAGTAAGTTGTTGTTTGCACGATATCGGCTGAAGTTCCCAACGCCCGACTTTGCGCGATTGAACTGAGCTGAAAGGGAACTTTCTGAGTGGAGTTGGTGTAAATTCCGCTGAAGTTTCCTTTTTTTAATTCGCTGTCATAACTTGCAGCAAGTGAATACTGGTGTTTTTTAACGGGATCGTGGCCCGTGGTTTGCGCCTGTAAAAAAACACCTTTTTGCGAGCTGCTTGTGGAAATAAACGGTATCCAATAACTGGGCCACAGGTAAGAACCGGCTTCGTAATCAAACGTCGGATATTTTTTATAAACATATTCGGGCTCGGTGTAGGTGTAGCGTTTTTTTATTTGATTTTCGATGACAGGAAGGTCCTGTTCAAAATTTGCCAGTTTAAGTTTGGAAATTTTAAAACCTGTGCTCGTGAGCAATGAAACCCAGGACTGGGTTTCATCTTGGCTTATATCATAGCTCCAGATTCCGTTTAAAACATGAGAAACAGGAACGGCGCTTATCAAATCCCGGGAAACGTAAATATTGTTGACCCCGTTTTTTGAAGACACAAAATAGAGAGACTTATTTATTTTTTTTAAAAAGCGTATTTGCGGATAATCCAGATCAACCGGCATTTCGACAAGGGATTTAAGATCTATTTTGACCAATTTATGAATACCGTCACGGTTTATTTTTGAAACTAAAAGAGTTTGCTCATCCCAGAAAATCGGCGATTCATAGCGGTTTTCAAATGTGGAATTGATAACAAAATGAACTTCTTTGGTTTTAATATTGACCGTTCGGAGCTGGGTTTGCCCGGCAAACGTCGTAACAAAAACAGCCTGCTCGCCACTATCCGAAAAATGTGCGCCCCGTGCCCGCTGCGAGAAAGTAATTCTTTCACTGCGATCAAGTTCAATATCGTAAACATGCAGATCCGAAAGTGTGTACTGAGCGTCAACTTTTTCGATCTGTGTGTAGAGAATTTTTTTTTCAGACGGATGAAAATCCAAACTTAAGATTTCGCCGGAAGGAATATTATTCCGCTCCAGTTTTTTATTGTTTTCATCTAGAATTACAATGGATTCTTCGCCTTCGTTATTTTCGATGTAAGCTAGTAATTTAAACTTATCGGAGTAGCGCGGCTGATATGAAGCCTCGTTCGACTGTTCAATCGGTGCGATTTCCGACGGTGCAAGGGTTTTGAGTTTTTTGATTTGGGCCAGGCTGTTCACTTCAGCGGCGCGAAACGCCGACAGGTACTCCATTTCATAGCTCCGGTTAGTGAGTTCATGCATGGGTTCCTCGATAAAGTAGGGTAGGCGCTCTCCTTGGCGATTGGCTAAAATACCTGTGGACTTAATATTTTTAGTGTCATAATTCAGCTGACTGAAAAACAGCGATCCGAAAATATAAGGCCTGGCGCCGTAGGGCCACGAGGGCAGGGCTTCGTTCGCCTGCGGCAAAGTTTGCTCGCCTAGTTTTTTGTCGATGATGAAGCTTCGAATAGTGGCATCCTGAAAAGTGGAGCGCAGCCGCCCACGCGGGGAAAACTGAGTTTCCATTTCAACGGCCATTCCTTCTTTCCACCAGAGTGGAGTCAACATATTGGGTGCGATGATGCTTCCGAAAATGGGACGAAGTACTGAATAAAAACCTGTGGCAGGTTCAAATTGCAGAATGTGAGTCAGTTCGTGTGTGACTAATTCGCGGGCCCAATCTCCGGCCTCTGAAATCGAATCATGTTCATTGACCGGAACCGTATACGCCATAATATGCGGATAGGGTATGCGGGTAGCATAACCGTTCGGCACATCTGTTGTGTCGTTTAAGATCAGAACTATTCTCTCAGTCAAATTAGTGAAAACAGAAGACAAATTATGGTAAGCTTTTTCGGCGGCGTTTGCATAGTATAGACCTAGGTCGTGCTGCTTAGCAGAAACAATGATATCAAAGTGGTCAGTTCGGATCGTTTTCCAGTTTTCATCGTAGCGACCTATACGCTGTGCCCAAGAAAAGCTACCGAAAAAACTGCTAGCAAAAAATGCAGCGGCAAAAATAGCAGAAAAAAAGTTCGACTTCATAGACCAACATTTTGACGAGTAATGTGTGACTTGTCTATTAAAGTTTGCCAATATGGACGGGTTCGAAAAGCAAAAACAAGGAGTAAAAAGTGAAAAGATTATTATTGTCGTTAGTCGTGGTATCAATGGTTTCAGGTTGTGCACTCTTCAGAAAAAGCAGCACCGATGGAGCTAACGGCGGAGTTGTTTCTGAAACCACAGCCAGTGGATCAACTGAAAAAGTAGAAGCTATGAATTTTGCGGCTGCTGGAAGCGACAGTGGAACTATTGATGGTTTAAAAAGTGTCCATTTCGATTACGATGCAGCTACTTTAAAAGACTCTGAAAAAGAAAAATTGGCTGGCAATGTGGCTTGGCTAAACAAAAATTCATCATCTAAATTATTAATTGAAGGACACTGTGACCAAAGAGGTTCAACGGAGTACAATTTGTCGTTAGGTGAACGTCGTGCGAATGCAGTTAAAAATATTTTGGTTAATATGGGAATTAAGGCCAATCGCCTTTCTACAACCAGCTTAGGCAAAGAAAAATTAATTGCGACCGGTGATTCTGAAGAAGAACTGGCTAAAAACCGTCGCGCAAACTTTGTTCCCTCTAAATAGGTTGATATGAATTGGCGCCCCGGGTTTGCTGCAATATTTTTGTTGAGCCTAAATATGAGCACAGTAAGCTGTGTCCATATTCCCCCGCCAATTCTTGAATACACTTTAGCCGACACGGCCATTAAAGCGGCTAAAGCGGTTCAGGCTGTACGCTATTCGCCCGGTCATTGGCATGAAGCCGAAGAAGCTTACCGTCAAGCGCGTATTTTGTATAATGAGCGTGAATATGAGCAAGCCATTGATTTATTCAACAAGGCACGGGTTGCTGCTGAAAAAGCGGAGAACTCAGCTCGGCTTATACGTTTACGTAACGGAGAAGTTTTATGATAAAAAAAATAATAAAAAAAATAATTCAGTTAAGTTCTGTACTTTTGTTTGTAACGCTAACTAGCTGTTTAAAAACACGATCTGAAGTTGGTGAACAGGATCAGACAGTCGTCTACGCAAAAAAAAGTGCTGAAAATCAAATGGAAGCTCAGGCTACATCGGCGCCTGTTGCGCCGGTCGTTGACGAAAAAGAGGCTTTAATCCGTAACTTAAACGGACGGGTTGAGGTTTTAGAAAATCAGCTTGCGACATTAACTAAAGAAAGAGAATCTGCCGCTTCTCAGGATTCTCAGAAAATGGTTCTTTTGCAGGAAGCTCTCGCAAAAATGGATGCTCAGATTCAAAAGCTTGAAGGTGATCTGCCGGCAAAAAGCAGCGATGAAGAAGTGGATTCCGAAGTGACAAACACCAAAGTCGATAAAAAATCCGATAAAAAACACGACAAGAAACTAGACAGTTATGAAGCGGCTCAACAGCTCTTTGCAAAAAAAGAGTGGAGAAAAGCAATTTTGAGCTTTAACGAATACACGGATAAAGTGCCGCGCGGAAAAAACGTTGCTGATGCTAAATTTAAAATCGGAGTTTGTTTTCAGGAGCTCGGGATGAAAGAAGAAGCCATGGCCTATTATGAAGAAGTGGTGGCCAACTATTCTAAAACACCGGCCGGAAAAAGTGCTAAAACGCGCTTAGGAAATCTTAAAAAATAATTGTGAATCAAATAAAAAGAGTTCTTGCAGTCGAAACCAGTTGTGACGATACCTCAGTAGCCATCGTCGAAAGCAGCGGTCAGGTTTTAACTCAGGTTTCGGCACATCAGGATTTGGAGCATGCGCCTTACGGTGGAATCGTTCCTGAAATTGCCAGTCGTAACCATTCCATCGCGCTTCTGCCTTTGATACAGCACAGTTTGGATAAATCCGGTTTATCCTGGTCGGATATTCATGGATTAGCCGTGACCAATCGCCCAGGGCTCATAGGCTCATTGATCGTCGGTATCATGACCTTAAAATCTATTTCGCAAGCTTATAATATTCCCTTGATCGGTGTGAATCATTTAGAGGGCCATTTGCTCGCGCCATTTTTAAAAGATGAAAGCTACTCGCCGCCCGCAGATTTTAATTATCCCTATATTGCGTTGGCCGTCAGCGGGGGGCACACAAGCCTCTATTGGGTAAAGTCTTTTTCAGAATATGTTGTGATCGGTTCTACCAAAGATGATGCAGCCGGCGAGGCCTTTGATAAATTTGCCAAGATGCTGGGTTTGGGATATCCGGGCGGAGTACAGGTTGATCAGAATTCAAAACTCGGAAATAAAAATAAATTTCAGTTTCCGCGCAGTTTAATTTCAGAAGATAATCTGATGATGAGTTTCAGCGGCTTAAAATCCTCCGCCCATCGTTTAATTGAAAAAATGCCTAAAGAGGAGTTGGAAATCAATCGCCATGATCTCTGTGCCTCGTATCAGGAGGCAATTGTGGACGTGTTAGTGGCTAAAACAGTAAAAGCCGCCCAGCTTTACAACTGTAAAAAACTGGTGATCACCGGAGGAGTCAGTGCTAACAGCCGGCTTCGCGAGAGGTTCATTGAACTAGCTCCCCAGTATCAGATTGTGATTCCTCCCCTGCGTTATTGCACTGATAATGCGGCGATGATCGGATACACAGGTATATTAAGATTGAATCGCGGTGAAAAAAATGATCTATCACTAGGGCCATCTCCACAGCTGTATGATCATGATTTTACCTATGATCTGCAGTAAAAACAGAGGAAAACTTTGAGTGCATTAGAACGATTAGAAAAAAGGCTGGACGAATTAAAGATTTTTGCAAAAAAATCTCTGGGCCAGAATTTTTTGATTTCTGATGGCGTAATTAGTAAAATATTAGCATCTGTTGAAGAAGAAAAGCCCACTCTTGTTATTGAAATCGGCCCCGGCTGCGGCGCCCTTACGGATTTACTCACCCAAAAATACAAAGACCTCACTCTTATCGAACTGGATCGCTCGCTCGCAGAATTCTGGCGCAGTCAGAGTTTTACGGTAATTGAGGCGGATGCCTTACAAATGGATTGGAATTTTTCGGCGGAACATCTGCTTGTCAGCAATTTACCTTATCAGATATCCTCATCACTGGTTATCGATAGAAGCCTTGATGAAGTGCCGTTGAAGGCGATGATTCTCATGTTTCAGAAAGAAGTGGCGCAGAGAATAAGAGCCGTGCAGCAAACCGAGCATTACGGAATGTTGTCGGTTATCGCGCAGGAATTCTGGACGATTCAAACCGTTTGTGATGCCGGGTCGCGGGAATTTAAGCCTGCACCAAAAGTTTCAAGCCGCGTTCTCAAGTTTATTCCGCGAAAAAGTAATATCACCGATAAAAAACAATATCTCGGTTTTGTAAAAACCTGTTTTAAACAACGCAGAAGGGTTTTAAGCACCAATATCACGTCTTTGGATGCGACCTTTGATAAAAGTAAATTAAGCCAGTGGCTGACCGATAACGAGAAAAGCCAGAAAATCAGAGTGGAAGAACTCTCACCCGTTGAAATTAATTCTTTATATAATTTTTTGAGGGTAACTTAAATGGCGATTCAGATTATTCAGGACAATAAATCGGTCCGACACGATTACCATATTATCAAAACTTTTGAGGCCGGCTTGGTGTTAATGGGCAGCGAGGTTAAGGCCATTCGCGAGCGCAGTATCCAGCTTAAAGATTCTTATATTTCGTTCAAGGGCCACGAGGCCTTTTTACAGAACGCCCATATCGGCGTTTACAAGGCAAGCAGTTACAATAGTCACCATCCGGAGCGTTTACGAAAAATCTTATTACATAAAGCGGAGCTTGAGCAAATTTATGCAGCTCTGAGGGAAAAAGGTCTTACCTGCGTGGCTTCAAAAGTTTATTTTAAAGAAGGCCGGGTTAAAGTTGAAATCTCCCTGGTTAAAGGAAAGAAACTGCACGATAAGCGCGAAGCCATTAAAAAGCGGGATGTGGATAATCAGTTGAGACGTACCAAGCAGGTTTCAAGATAGTCTTAGCTTTTTTGTTTGTCATATTAGGTTCCGAATCGTTACTATAAAATCATGAAAAACAATATTTTTTTAATAGTTGTGACGGGTTTTCTGGTGACCTCCTGCCAGTCGGATTCCAAGAAAGAATCCGAGGCTAAGAGTATGCCCTTGGTGGATGCCAAATACAGTTTAGCAAAAGACCGGGCGGAATTCGATAAACTGCGCGAATCTATCCCCGCAGATGTTAAAAAACAAAATGATGAAAAAGCCCTATTGGCCGAGTGGATGGGTGAATTTAAAAATTCGCCTGAAATCGTGTTTGATAAATTTAATAATCTGGTCCGTAAAAAAAGGGAATTATTTAACAAAGATATCGCGAGATCGCGTGAA
>JAYTFA010000343.1:0-5078 GCA_043734765.1 Pseudobdellovibrio sp.
TCTGGTAATTTTAAAATAAAAGGGCTTAAATCATGTACATACGACATAAAAACTCCGAAGGATGTGAGGGTTCAAGGCATATCTTTGCTTGGCTTCGGAATTTGGTCAATGGTACAAATACTTTTATGAGTACAAAAATAATTTCAGCTATATTTAATCCGGAAAGATGGACTTCTGTTGAAGGCTTTGATTTCACCGATATCACCTATCATCGCGCTTTAAATCAAGGCACCGTTCGAATTGCTATTAACAGACCGGAGGTCCGAAATGCGTTCAGACCCAAAACAGTTGATGAACTCTCAACAGCATTGGAACATGCCCGCATCAGTGCGGATGTGGGAGTCGTCATTCTTACCGGAAACGGGCCTTCGCCAAAAGATGGCGGCTGGGCTTTTTGCTCGGGAGGCGATCAGAGAATCCGCGGGAAGGATGGTTACAAGTATGAAGGTTCAGACAGCAACGGCACAGGGTTAAGTGAGCAAAGCAAGGTTGATCTTGCTAAGCTGGGACGCCTGCATATTTTAGAAGTGCAAAGGCAGATAAGATTTATGCCGAAAGTTGTTATGGCTGTTGTTCCGGGCTGGGCTGTAGGCGGTGGACATTCGCTCCATGTTGTTTGTGATTTAACATTGGCCTCAAAAGAACATGCCATTTTTAAACAAACGGATCCGGATGTTGCAAGTTTTGACTCAGGGTTCGGTTCTGCCTATTTAGCGCGTCAGGTGGGCCAAAAAAAAGCCCGTGAAATCTTTTTCTTAGGGCGAGATTACGATGCGCAGACGGCTTATGATATGGGTATGGTCAACGAAGTTGTACCTCATAATGAACTGGAAAATGTAGCGTTGCAGTGGGCGTCTGAAATGAATCAGAAATCCCCGACGGCCATGCGAATGCTGAAATACGGTTTTAATATGATTGACGACGGTCTTATCGGACAGCAGATATTTGCCGGTGAAGCCACCCGTCTCGCCTATGGAACTGACGAAGCCCAGGAAGGTCGGGATTCTTTTATCAACAAACGTGATAAGAATTTTAAAAAATATCCATGGCATTATTAAGATAGATGAGATGGCTGATATTTTCCATGGTGCCGACAGCTATAAAAATCACCAGTTCCATCTTAAAACAAAACTTCAAAAAGCTGGATTTGGTTTTTGCTGACCTCAGGTAATAATAACTCACAGCAAACGCCAGCGTAACAACACCTGTGATATATCGAAGTACAAACAAGGTGTCTGTTGTATTATAGTATTTCATTTTCGAAAAAAAATAGATCACATAAAGTATAAAAAAAAGTACAGACAAGCTTCTTGTAAAAAATTCATAAATATGATGCCGCAACCACTTTCCCGAAGGACTGACGGTCATCGTCTTACTCAACTCAGAACTGACGAAAACAAAATTTTGATCGATATTTCCCGAAGTATCCCGGTCTTCCAGAATATACAAATCCTTCTGTCTTAAGCGAATCAAAGAAAGACTGCCGGAGGTCTGATGAAATTTTTTTTTAAAATCAATTGCTTCTTTGAATTTGTATTTCGGATGATCTGCAAATAGAGAAAGTCGCCCTATAAGGGAATTAATCTGAATAAAAAAGTTACTCTCTAATTTTAACAGCTCAAGATGCTTCAACTTCATAGATTATTATCGGTAACTCCAGTTTATATTTGAAATAATCGTCACAAAAACAACATATTTTTTATCATTTTGAGACAGTCTGAATCGATTCGAATTCAGACGCGGAACTATGCTAAAATTTAACTATGAAAACTAATATGTTGTTCGCGATATTGATTCTTTTTGCTACACTCAACAGCTTTGCTCAGACAACAACACAGCGTCCTTGGCTGCTTTCGCAAGGATCCGCCGCACGTGAAGCCAAAAGATTCACCTTGCAGGAATGGCTTGAGAATAAAGATCGAAGAGCCCTTATGGATATGTGGCTTTCAATTAATACCCCATCACCCTACGAGTTTGTCATCAGCGGCGCTTTACAAAACTACACACTCTCTACAACTTCGTCAGGCGTGACCATCAGCCAGTCCAACAGTATTATCGCCGGGGAAGTAACAGCCTACGCCAAACTTGTAGGGGTGACGTTGGAGCATACCAACAACCAGGCAGAAAAATTCAATGATGTGACCGGTATTTTTAATCTTCGGGTTTTCGGTCATACGGTACAAGGTTCACATCTTACCTTGCATTACGGATTGAGAACCCGCACGGCCAGCAACGGCAGCTATCGATTAAATCAGCCTTTTCCCGCAGTAACTCTACAGATTTATATTACGAAATATTTCGGAATTCAGGGAAATTATCGTTCTTTCGGTACGGTCACCGAATCTTTTTTCGGAGACACTACTGCGGACGAGTTAACTTACGGTGCGTTTATTGAGTACGGCGCCCTGAGGCTCTTCGGCGATATCTATCAGGAGCGGCAAAACTCAAAATTGCTCAATATAGATACCGGTTTTAAACGCGAAGGCGCCAGAGTGGGACTAAAACTTTATTTTTAATTTTTAATTAAAACGGCGGCGTAAAATCCGTCAAATTTATCTTTGTGCGGCCACGTGCGCATTTCGCGAACCAACGACCAACCCTGCCCGGATTCTCCTGCCAGAAACCATTTAATCTGTTCTTCGTTTTCACGATGTAGAATACTGCAGGTGGCATAAACCATACGCCCGCCGGATTTACACATTTTTGAATACTGAGTTATAATTTCTTTTTGTAAATCAGTAAGTCTTTGAATCTCCTCTAAACTGAGTTTCCATTTTGTATCCGGATTTCGTCTTAAGACACCCAAACCGGAGCAAGGAACATCCAGTAGAACACGATCAAAGGTGTTTTCAATTCTTTTAACTGTTTTGTTTGATTCGATAAGTTTGGTTTCAATGATATCAACGCCATCACGGGCAGCCCTAACTTTCAGGGCCTTAAGTTTCCACTCATGAATATCCATGGAAATGATTTTGCCTTTGTTTTTCATAAGAGCGGCCAGATGAAGTGATTTTCCACCGGCTCCTGCACAGGCGTCCACCACTCTTAAGCCGGGCTTTACATCAAGCAAAGGGGCCACCATCTGCGAAGCCGCATCCTGAACCTCAAAATATCCTTTTCTAAATGCCTTAGTAATAAATACATTTTTTCTTTTAACTAATTTAATACAGGAGTCGAAAACTTTTTCCGTTTGAATTTCTTCGGATGCAAGTTCTGCCATTAGTGTATCAACATCCGTTCGCAAAGTGTTTGTTCGCAAAAAAACTTCGGCCGGCATATTCAGAGCATTCATTATTTTAATCCACTCGTTGCCGAACTCTGAAAGACCTAATTCATGCAGCCAATCCGGAAACGAATTGGCAACTTCCGGCGCTTTTTCGGCCGAGTTCCTGGATTTTAAATCTGAGATTTTGAGATGATCAAACTCTTCCCAGTCCGGAATCTCACTCATTGTCTGAAACAGATAGGCAGCTATCAGATCCCAGGGATTGTCAGATCCTCCGATAAACTCGAGGCGCCGCTTGTGACGAACAATTTCATAAACTGTTTCAGCAAAAAACTTTCGGTCTCGCGCGCCCCATTTACGATTATTTTTAAAACATTTTTCGATGACTTTATCTGCGTATTTTTTATTAAAAAAAATATCCTCAAGAGAATCTGCAATGGATTGAACTAAGTGATAATGAAGTGGTGATGCCAAAAGAGTTCCTTAAAAATAGCTAAAATGTAAAAACGGCGCCTGCCGCAATATAAGTTCCGTTAAACTGACCATCTGAAGTTAATTGAAGGTGATTTTTCATGCCGCCTTCAATGTAAAAACCAGTATTATCAAATAAACGGAAGATGCGTAAGCCTAAATAAAGTTGATAGTCCAAAGTAACCGAAGATTCATTGCTCAATTGAGTGAAGAAAACACCGGGGCCCGCCGCTGCTCCGAAATAGAGAGGAAATTTGGAGCCGGCATCTGGCAACGTAACCGCGTACATGAAACTCATCTTGTTGGCCTTTTGATTTAAAGGCTGATATTCGGTGTAAGAAACTCTGAGAGCGTAATCAACGTTATTGGACTGGCTGAGCCGGTAAGTCATATCCAGTCCGAGTTTACCGATACCGTCTTCTTTGTTTGTATTTCCCCAGTTAAAAGCTTCAGATTTAGTAAATGAACTTATGCCGAAAGCCAGATAGCGCTCTTCCGAACCTAAGCCGGCCTCTTCCGTAGCCACATTACGGGAGTTTTTGCTTTGCTCGTCAGGATTTTTTTGAAAATACTTAGCTGCCACGGCCTTGCCCACTTTTGGAGCAGCTGCATGGGATACACAGGAACTCAGCAAAACAAACAAAACACTAATGGTCTTAAACCGATTGAAAAGCATTAAAACTCCTTCGTATTTTATGCTACGCGCAAGTTTTGGATTTTGCAAACTGACTTCATTGACCCTGACTTTAGGCTCACCTAGTTTAAAGCTAACTATGAAGTGCCCTTTCTGCGGTCATTCCGAAGACAAAGTTTTAGATACACGCGTTCAAAAAGATGGTGGCATCAGACGTCGTCGCGAATGCCTCTCATGCAAATCCCGTTATTCAACTCATGAAACAGTAATGTTGAGTTATCCTTTTATTATTAAAAAAGACGGAAGACGTGAACCCTACAATAAAGAAAAATTAGTTCGCGGTATGCAGGCTTCATGTCAAAAACGACCTGTAAGTCTTGCGCAGATTGAAGCGTCTGTTGAAAGAATCTCCGCATGGCTCATTACGCGCGGTGAAGGTGAAGTTTCATCTAAGGTTATCGGTCGCCGGGTTATGGCTGAACTGAAACAGTTGGATGATGTTGCCTACGTCCGCTTTGCAAGCGTTTACAGAACTTTTAAAGACGTACAGGAGTTTGTTGAAAAACTCGAAGATGATGAATTAGTTGATATGATTGAATCAACCGGACCACAACTCAGTTTAACTGTTCTCCCTAATAACAAAACCGACAAAGACTACAGCGGAAATAATTGATTCACATCCAAGGACAACAGCATGAGACGACAATCACGTGAAATTGCATTACAAATATTATTCCAGATCGAATA
>JAYTFA010000344.1:0-2506 GCA_043734765.1 Pseudobdellovibrio sp.
TGCGCGTTCTTCCGCCGGCTCTTTCGGGTTATTCTCATGTGCATTTAGTATTTTTTCCGCGAATTCTAAGCCAAGGTTTTTAGCAAGAAGAATTGACCAGGAAAAATGTCTACATGCATCACTTTCATCATTTGTTCTGCTGTTGGAGAAAATTTTGAGGCAAAGATTTGTTGCATCCCAGCTTAACTGATACGCTTTAATGCAAGCGAGCTTATTGGATTCACATAAATGAATTTCTTCTTCTGTTAGGCCATATTTCTTCAAAAGATAATATACATCTGTGTTATTTAATTGGTCGCAGAGTTTATCACACTCACCATGGCAGAGATAATTCGACATATTAATCGGAGCAACAACACATTCACTAACACAGTCTTTTTTAATTTTTATAGAATTAAACCAATCTTCACAAACTGCAGATGTTGCATAAGCATTACTGCTGGAAAATATATTTAAAAAAATTATTAAAATTGGGAGTAGCAATCATTTAATGATATATGGGAATGAAATCAAAATCCATCTGTTATTTTTTGTAATTATTTACAAAAGAAGACCGTTGGCACAACGTACCAACGTCCAACATAGGGACAGCTCCTAAAACCAGATAAAATCCAACCACACAGGAGTTGTATTCAACAAGCTCAACTCCGGTAAAAAATCACGATCATGAGTTTCAATCGAATATAGTCCGTAGGGAGTTTCTGAAAATATGCTGCCTTTGGGCGGACGTTTTCTATAATCAGAAATTTCGTAGGCGTACATTAAAAATTCATTTTGCGATGAAGTTTTATAACAGGCGCGAATAAGAGCATTAAAAACTTCGGGATGGCTTGAGTTTAAAAAATGCAGGAGCCGAAAACTAAGAGCTTCCTGCTTCTGACTTCGTGAAAACGGACGGGTGAGGCGTCGGCCGAAACCTAAAAGCTGCGCCACTTTTAAAAATTGCCGTAAGTTATGAGACTGGGGGCTATACTCTTGCGGTAGGTAATCCTGTAACAGGCTGGAGCTAATCGGCTGCACGCAGCCAATTATTTTATTTTCATAATCAAAGGCAATTAGAAACTGGCTCCATGAGTAGAGTAAAGACTGATCGATATACGCGGCCGGATTCTCGGTTAATTCTTTCGGAATAAAATCAATTTTTTTACAGGTGGCTGTTAAGTATTCTACCAAGGCCTGTTTGTCGGAACTGATGAAAGGCCGCACTAAAATATTTTTATTTGGACGGTTGATAAACGGATAAAAGCCGTGAATGGAAACTAGATTATAAGAACGGGCCAATGAGTACTGCGGTTGATGAGCTCTTTTGAGTTTGGGCCGGATAAAAGCATTCATGGCCTGGGTTTCAGTTTGATTAATAGAGGTGATGAAGCCGTCGAATTTTTCCAGCTCGCGCAGTTTTTCCAGAATAGGATGAAAGAACTTCGACCACGACATGATCACTTTTCTGTTGGAAGAAATTCTCAGATCACAGGCCTGAGCCAGCTTTAAAGTGCGATTCTGAAAAATGAGATTTCTGAATAAAAATGAAGCGGTCCCCACAATTTCGTCGGCGTCTTTAATAATGTAGGTTTTAAACGGCAAACCGACACGCTGATAAAACGAAAAAAAATGCTGTTCTCTCTGAATTTTAATATCAATATCCCCGCGTGTGGGAATCGACGTAAAAAAATCATTTAAATTTTGCGAATTTTCAATTGTGGCTTCTTCTAAAACCAAACTATCAGACATGCTCTTTTTTCCAGATGGTTTCAGGCTGATTCTGTTTGTGATTAACCCAACGGGCCCACGTAAAAAGTAAATCACTCAATCGGTTTAAATAAATCTGCACATATTGATAGTGCTCTTCTTTTACAAAAATTTCGCTGCTGCGTCTTTCAGCCCGTCGACAGGCTGTGCGGCTCACGTGTAGAAAGCTTGCGGAAACATCTCCTGCAGGCAGAATAAAATTTTTAAGCGGAGATAACTGTTCCGTGTAGAGATCAATCCATTTTTCCAACTGAGAAATATGCTGATCCGAGATCTGCGGCAATTTTTGAAAAACCGCCGGATCGGAGGTGGCTAACAGCGAACCAACCGAAAACAACTGATTCTGAATAATTTCGAGTTGGCTATTGAGGTCGTTAAACTGGGTCTGAGGCTGTAAAAAACTTCTTACAACACCGATGCTTGAATTCAATTCATCTACGCAACCAAAGGCTTCAACGCGCGGGTTGAATTTTTCAACGCAGGAGCCATCCACAAGTTTTGTCGTTCCTTTATCGCCGGTTTTTGTGTAGATTTTCATATATATATTCCAATGGAGGTTTACGGATGAGTCAAACTATTCCGCTATTTGTTTCAATTCCCCATTCGGGCGAGCGCATACCGGTGCAAGCTCCTTGGCTGAATCTGTTACCGGAAGAAATCCTGATGTCCGATGTGGACAGATATGTCGATGTTCTTTATAAGCCCAGTTTAGAGGTGTTGCAGATTCCTTATCAACTGACCGAGTGGCATCGTTATG
>JAYTFA010000345.1:0-2241 GCA_043734765.1 Pseudobdellovibrio sp.
TCTACCGGCTGCAGCGTTAAAGTCTTTTTTAATAAAGAAGGTTTGTTCAGAGTAACCCCACGACATAATCCGGAGGTTAATGGCTACTGGATGTGCGACGAAGGACGCGATGTTTATAAATTTGTAAATAAAGAACATCGTTTACTCAAAGGTCGCAAATATGCCAAAGGTTCCTGGCATGAGGAAACTCATGCAGGGGTAGCCGCTAAAGACGTATCTACTTTCTTAAGCGAAAGGCGAAGAAATTGCATTGGTTCTGACAGGTCAGAACACGGTGGAAGAGTACGAGGCGTTGATATCAACTTTTGTAAATAATTTTAAGACAAAGAACATCTATCACTGGTGGCCACAGGAATCTGCAGCTGGCGAATTTGATGGTTTACTTCTTCGTGGCGACAAAAATCCGAATACAAACGGATTGAAGGCTGCCTTTGAGAAGCACGGAATCAACACAAAATGGTCTGACCTGGAACAATCATTAAAATCGGGAAAGATAAAACAACTTGTGGTGATCGGACCTGAAAATACACCGGTTTACAAAGATATAGATAAAAAAATCGAATTGTTCGCGCAGGCACCGCATTTAATTTATGTTTCTTCGGTGAAAGTTGCGGCTCTGGAAAATTGCAGTACATTAAAAATGGCGACAATTATTCCGATGAAATCCTACATTGAAAAAGACGGAACTTTTGTAAATTACAAGGGCTTGGCGCAAAAATTTAAAAAGGCCACAATTGTAGTGAGTGAAGCATTAACCGGAACTGAATTTGCACTTTTGTTGGCGGGACAGAATCTAAAGATTGAAATCGTGAGCGCTAAAGATCTTTTAAATGCTGAATCAAATACAAGAAAAGATCAGGTCACATTGGATCATCGTAAGAAAAATGAATTTATTTTTAACCGTGGTCGACTTTAGAAGAGGTTCATATGTCAGTAGTAACAAAAGAAAATAAAAACATTTGGTACCTTCCGGGAATTATAACCGGGCTTGGTATCACATTTAAACATCTGGTAAAAAATCTTTTTAACAAAAAGCAGATGTTAACCCTGAATTATCCTGAAGAAAAATATGAGTATTCTTCAAGATTTAAAGGTAATCATATTTTAACAGTTAAAAAAGACGGGGCTATCCGATGTACAGCTTGTATGTTGTGTGCCACCAATTGCCCGGCCGAATGCATCACCATCAAGGCCAGTGAGCATCCGGATGCTCACGTTGAAAAGTATCCGATCAATTATGAAATCGATATGCTTCGTTGTGTATTCTGCGGGTTCTGTGAAGAGGCGTGCCCAGTCGACGCCATTCGTTTAGGGCCTGAATGGCAAACGCCGGGTTTGAACGGTGCAAACTTTATTTATGACATTAAACATTTAGCGTATAGATCGCAACTAAAAGGCGGAATTCAATCCGTTGTTGATGATGAGGACCGAAATAAAGCGGGTATCTAGTTATCCGTTTCCGCTCTTACTGAAGTTTTTTAGGATCGCCCGGATTTCTTTCAGCTGTTTTTTGTTTTTTTTGTTTTCGATGGATTTAATCGCTTTTTCGTACAGGGCCGTGTGTTTGTTATAACTTTCCGAAAGCATAAGCACGGCTGTTCTTGAAGGGTCTTCGTTTTCCAGAATCAATAAAGTTTTTATTTTACTTTTAACTTCCTCAAAATCCGTTTTTTCATTCAGTGATTTTTTAGAAAAAATTTCGATATCATTCATTGTTGATGCCGGCAAAATTGCATCAGCAAAGGCGGCGCTGAAATTAATAAGCAATAAAAATATAAAAGTAACAGACTTCATATTAATCCTTGGCGGGTTTAATCATTACGCCAACCAATTTATAGCGGGTTGTGTATTTACGTGCCCCGGCGGTTTCATTTATGGCATCAGCCGAATAATAATCGCTGATGTATCCGGGTTTTCCAGCATCACCAATTTTTATTTCAGTGTGCCCGCAATCAGGATGAAATGTTCCGGCTTTGTCGGTACAGGGTATTCCGCTGGAATAAACCAGCACGGCACCTTTGGGCGCATTACTCGGGGATTTCATTTGTGATTTGTAAGGTTCGGAATCAAGTAAGTTAACAAAGCCGAATTTTTTTAATGTCGTTTTTGCGCCGAGCGCTGCGCCATCCGAATAGTATTGAGGTATTAAGCCCTTCTTGCCCTTCGGTGAAGCCAGCATTGCCTTCTTTACGCTTCTATAGCAACTCCCGACGGAACTGGGCTTCTTATTTTTCATTGCAT
>JAYTFA010000346.1:0-5452 GCA_043734765.1 Pseudobdellovibrio sp.
GAGGCCCAGGATGTTTCCAAAGCCTTCGGTAAAAAGATTTTGTTGGACCATGTTAACTTCACCATTCCAAAAGGCGCCATCGTGGGAGTAATCGGGCCCAACGGTGTGGGTAAATCAACGCTCTTTAAAATGATCATCGGAAAAGAACAACCGGATTCAGGAACTTTCAAAGTAGGCGAAACCGTTAAAATTGCCTATGTCGAACAGAGCCGCGAAAATTTAGACGCGAACAAATCCATTTACGAAGAACTTTCAGGCGGACAAGATGTGATTCAACTGGGCGGACGCGAAGTTAACGCCCGTCAGTATGTAAGCTGGTTTAATTTCTCCGGCACCGATCAACAGAAAAAAGTTGGCACTTTATCCGGCGGCGAAAGAAACCGCGTTAACCTAGCTAAAATATTAAAAGAAGGCGGCAATTTATTATTGCTCGATGAGCCGACCAATGATTTGGACGTCAACACCATGCGGGCGCTGGAAGAGGCGCTCAACGGATTCGGCGGATCGGCCGTAGTTATTTCCCATGACCGTTGGTTTTTAGATCGCGTTTGTACGCATACACTGGCATTTGAAGGCGATTCTAAATTATTTTTCTTTCCGGGAAGTTTTACGGAATACGAAGAGGATCGTAAAAAGCGTATGGGTGAGGATTCTGCGCCTAAGCGGGTTCGCTTTAAAATGCTGAACTAAGTAAGATGTCTCAGCTGTCGTTGATTGAGCGAAGTTGAGCTTGCTGCAATCTTAGGATTCTGTTTCTTGATAAAATTCGGAGTATCGCGGCGTTTTGAACCGTAAGAGTAATCTTTTTCAATCATCGCTGCGGCTTCTTCTTCCGACACTCCGTTTTGCAACATATACAACCAGGCTTTTTCAGCCAGGCTCACCAACGACAAACTGTGAGTGTCGTTAAACGAATTCGATAAATACTCGCTGAAATTAAAAAACTTATTAAAAAACGAAGATCCAGAAGAAGCACGAAGCCAGATCATAAAATTTTTAAATTCGCCGCTGTTCGCGTACAGATCCCAGAATTTGGCAAATCGGTTCATTTTCTGAAGAGTGACATAATCCATGGTGGTGGTTGAAATAATCTGAAAAGGCGGAGCTTCCGAGTATTTCATTTTAAACGCCACTTCGTGCCTTGAAATAGGTGTACCTTTTAAACGTTTCAGAATTCCGACTTGAATTTCGTCCGGGCCGTACAACGCCAGTTGATCAAAACCGGCGGCGAAGCTTTCGAGAGTTTCGCCGGGTAAACCTACAATGAGGTCGGCGTGCGTGTGTACATGAGTGTGCTCCCGCATAAACGTAAAGTTCTCTGCAACTTTAGCCAGATTGTTATTGCGTGAGATATTCTTGGCTACAACCGGATTTAAGGTTTGAATGCCCACTTCAAATTGCAGGCTGCCGGCCGGAAAAAATTTAATTAAGTCCCTGATTTCCACGGGCAGGCGGTCGGGCACCAGCTCAAAATGTAAAAACAAACCAAGCTCAATTCGCTCTAAAAAGAACTTTAATATCTGCGTTGAAGTGGTGGGCGAAAGATTAAACGTACGATCTACAAACTTAAACGTGCGCACACCGCGGTCCAAAAGCAGCTGCATCTCATTTAAAAACCCATCAAGTTCAAAGCTGCGAACGGATTTATCAAGCGACGAAAGGCAGTACTCGCACTTGTACGGACAGCCTCTTGAAGCCTCTACATAAATCACGCGGTTCTTAATATCATCGTCGGAATAGAGCCGATACGGCATGAGTATCTGATTAATTTCAGGCAGTTCGGCTGCAATAATCTGCCCTGAGGGTTTTTGGTCACGGACTAAAACATCAAGGCAAAACTCGCGAAACGAAAAATCCGCCTCACCCTTGATTACGTAATCGGCCCACTTTAAATGCTCCTGGGTTTCGGTTTCATAAGAGATCTCCGGGCCGCCCAGCACGATCAGGGTATCAGGCGAAACTTTTTTTAAAAGCATAATGGTTTCAAGAGTTTCAAGCGTATTCCAGATGTAAACACTGAGGCCCACAATGCGGGGCCTATGACTTAATATTTTTTCAACAAAATTGCGGGGGTTTTCTTTAATTGTGGATTCAAGAATTTTGGCGCGGGATTGAAGCTCACCTAAATTGGCATACAGATACCTGAGCCCGAACGATGAGTGCTGATAAGTGGAATTAAGGGTACAGAGCAAAATGTCGGCGGTTGGGTTCACGGCTTAGTTTTTAACTAAGGCCATTAAGATTTGATAGCTTTTTTTCACTTCTTGAAAAGTTTCGCCGTTTCCGCCCTGATCAGGGTGAGTTTTAAGCACCGACAGACGGTAAGCGGATTTGAGTTCATGTAAGTTGAAGTTGTCTTTAATCTGCGGACTGTAGGTCGCAAGCATTGATAAAGCCGTAAGTTGGTCGGCATTTAATAAGTGGCTTGGACGAACAACCACCGGCTTAGGTTGGCTTTTAAAAGGGTACTTCTTCTGAACGATCGTCTTAGCGTACGCCTTAGTTACCAAGGGCTTCACGAGATGAACGTGACCAATGATCTGCGCCATTCCCCAAGCATCTTGATGACTTTCCCAACCGGCAGAAAAATCGATCCCGGTGTTTTCGGTGGGCTTAAGCTCTTCTAAAATTTCGGAAAATGATCTCTCATTCAGCATAACTACTTATCGGTAGTTGGCAAAAATTCCTAAGTCCAAGTGGGGATTTCAACAGGCTAAAAGACTTGATCAGAGCTATTTTCAGTCGAAATATGGTCTTAATTCCAGTGATTTACTACGTGTTTAGGTAGGGGTTTTAAGTGATTTAGCTATAGAAAACCGTCAAAAAACCGTAAAAGTTCACTATTTCCCCTCTGAAAAATCATGTTTCTCGAGTGAGAAATCATGAAAAAAGTATGTGAAACTGAAATTCTCCTATGAGAAAATATCAAAAATAGAGGGAAAAACCATATAAAATGAAAAATAATAAAGAATTTGTATTTTTATGTTGGACAAATAGAAAAATTTTCGCATAGACTGAGTCCATTCAATTTTAGTTGTGAGACTAAAGAAGTAAAAAACAAAGCCAACCTTAACGGAGGACATACAATGGCAAAAGCAAAAAAAGCTACGAAGAAAGCAGCTCCTAAAAAAGCAACTGCAAAAAAAACAGCTCCTAAAAAAGCTATGAAAAAAGCAGCAGCTCCAAAAGCAGCAAAAGCAGCAGCTCCTAAAAAAGCCGCAGCTAAACGTAAACCAAATGCAGCGTTCATGAGGGCTTTAACTCCTTCTACAACATTAGCAGCAATCGTTGGTGCTACAGCACTTCCTCGTACTGAAGTTGTTAAAAAATTATGGGCTTACATCAAGAAGAACAATCTTCAAGATGCTAAAAACCGTAGAAATATCAATGCTGACGACAAATTGAAGCCAATTTTCGGTAAAGCACAAGTTTCTATGTTTGAAATGACTAAACTTGTTTCTAAGCATTTAAAATAGTTTTAGAACTATTTTAATAAACGATAAACTTAGTTTTAACTAAATTTAACCCCTGATTGCCTATAGCTTTCAGGGGTTTTTTCGTTTAATATTATTCTGCATGTCGCAAAATACTTTGAGCAAAGATGAAATTGTAAAAATGCGGGTGGCCTGTAAGCTCGCGGCCAAGGTATTGGCCTACACCGGTAAGTTTGTTAAACCGGGCATCACCACTCTTGAACTCGATAAAATTGCCGATGATTATACACTTACCCTTGGCGGTATTTCAGCCTGCATCGGCTACCACGGCTATCCCAAGGCAACCTGCATTTCGCCCAATCAGGTTGTTTGTCACGGTCTTCCGGGCGACTACATCATCAAAGAGGGCGACATCGTTAACATCGACGTAACCGTTAAAAAAGACGGTTTCTTCGGCGACAATTCTAAAACTTTTATGGTCGGCGAAGTTTCGCCGGTTGCAATAGATTTAGTGCAAACGGCTTATGAAGCCATGATGATCGGAATTGAAGCCATCACCCCCAAGGGTTGGACCGGCGATATCGGTTTTGAAACCAATAAATTTGTTACTCGCAAAGGTTATTCCACCATTAAGGAAATCGGCGGGCACGGCATCGGCCGCGTTTTTCACTCTGAGCCTTTTGTGCCGGCCTTCGGTAAAAAAGGCAAAGGCGAAAAACTTCGTCCCTGGACCTGCTTCACGGTGGAACCTATGGTCAACGAAGGCACGGATGAGTTTATCGAAAAAACCATTCACGGCTCTTCCATTAAATACTATGAAACATTAGATGGAAAATTATCAGCCCAATTTGAACACACAATTTTGCTGACCGACACCGGTTACGAAATTTTAACTTTAGATTAACCTTTAGAATTATTAAGCGACTAACAAAGGAAAAAAAAGATGAGAACAACCACACAAGGATCCAGCAAAATGAAAAAACCAGTAGCCATTAAAAAAAATGTGCCGATGAAATTAAAATCTAAACCCCAAAAAACCACTTTGGACTATGCAGTTTGCAAAGAAGCTATGAACAACCCTAAAGTCTTCGCTGAATTGGCTCGCTGGGGCCGTGAAGAGATCAATATTGCCGAAAAAGAAATGCCAGGCTTAATGGCGCTTCGTAAAGAATTCGGAAAATCTCAACCACTGAAGGGTGCTAAAATTTCCGGTTGCTTACATATGACCATTCAAACGGCTGTGTTGATTGAAACCTTAACTCACTTAGGTGCGCAGATTCGCTGGTCGTCTTGTAATATTTTTTCGACTCAGGATCATGCAGCTGTGGCAATTGCCGCTGCTGGAATTCCGGTTTTTGCCTGGAAGGGTTTAACCGAGCACGAGTTCAACTGGTGTATCGAGCAAACCATCACAGGATGGGGAACTGAAGGATACAACCTGATTTTAGATGACGGCGGCGATTTAACCAACATGATGCACGAGCCGCGGTTTGCAAAAGAATTAAAAAAGATCGTGGGCCTTTCTGAAGAAACAACCACTGGCGTTCACAATCTTGAAGTTATGCTCCGAAGCAAAAAATTAAAAGTTCCGGCGATCAACGTAAATGACTCCGTTACAAAATCAAAATTTGATAATTTGTATGGCTGCCGCGAATCTCTTGCGGACGGTATCAAGCGTGCCACAGATGTAATGATTGCCGGCAAAACGGTAGTGGTTGCAGGTTACGGCGATGTAGGTAAAGGTTCTGCGCACTCTATGCGTGGCCTCGGTGCCCGCGTTTTAATTACTGAAGTCGATCCTATCTGCGCGCTTCAAGCGGCGATGGAAGGATTCGAAGTTACCACTATGGACGATGCGGCAGCGCGGTCGGATATTTTTGTAACTGCAACCGGCTGCTGCGATATTATCACTGAAAAACATTTTATGAAAATGAAAGACAACGCCATTGTCTGCAACATCGGTCACTTTGATATCGAAATCGATATGGCTTGGCTCAACCAGAATTCTAAAATGCGCG
>JAYTFA010000347.1:0-6508 GCA_043734765.1 Pseudobdellovibrio sp.
GGTATGATCGGTAAGATCATCACAGCTAAGCCCGAAGACCGTCGCATGCTTATTGAGGAAGCCGCAGGAATTACCAAGTTCAAAGCCCGTAAAAAAGAATCACAAAGAAAATTAATTTCAACGGATCAGAACTTAATTCGCCTTCAGGATATTATCGGTGAATTAAAAAGACAGATCGATTCTTTACAACGTCAGGCTCAAAGAGCCGAGCGATACCGTAATATAAAAAATCAGATCGAAGATCTTGAGTTATGGATCTCGTCAGCGCAATTTGTTAACTTAAAACAAGCGGCAGACGCAGCTCAGAGAATTTTTGATGAAGCGCAAACCATCGAAGTGGGCAGTGAATCTCAGCTGATCGTTATGCAATCCGAACTTGAAACCCTTAAATTATCTATTCTTGAGCAGGAAAAAGCCGTTGAAACCAAGCAACAGGATTTCTACAATTTCCAGAGCTCAGTGCAAAAGAAAGAAATGGAAATTCAGGAATTACGGTTTCAACTGGAACAGGCCAAACGTAATGAGCAAATGACCGGAAGTATTCTGAACGAGCAAAAAGCCCGTCATGAATTATTAACCCGTGATTTGGTTTTATTAACAGAGCAGGCTGAAGCCTTAAAAATCGAATCCGAAGACCTAACTGTAGAATCTCAGCAAAAATCCGAAAACTTTGCAGCAGCTCAGGCCCGCTACAGCCAGATCGACAGCGAATTAACTGTTAAAAGACGTGAACAAATAGCCCTTGGGCAAAGCGAATCTACTTTAGATGCGCAAAACCAGAGTTTTTTAAATCGTAAAGTCGAACTTGAAGCGCAATTGGCTGAGGAAGAATTAGCTTTAACTGAACTGCGCGAAAAACTTTTTGAATTTGAGGGCCGTCGCCGAAAAGTTTCAAATGGTTTGGATCAAGAGCGACAGATGCAGATCGATTTATCAAGCGATGCCGATGCATTTGAAACCAATAAAAAAATTCTAAGTGAGCAACTTCAGCAAAAACAGATTGAAGTGCAGGAATTTAAAGACAATTTAAATGAAACCGCTTCACGACTTTACGGTCTTGAAAATCTGGCAGCAAATTTTGAGGGCTTTGAAGAGGGTGTTAAGCAAGTAATGCTCTGGAGTAAAGCCAAATCTGTTGAAATGCATGCCGACGGCAGTGTTAACGAATTCTTTAAACCGGTTTCAGAGGTGATTGAAGTTCCCGCTGACTATGAAATTGCAATGGAAGCTGCTTTAGGATCAAAGCTGCAGATGCTGCTTTCGCAAAAACCTGAGGCCGCAGTCGAAGCCGTTGATCATCTTAAAGAACAGAACTCGGGCCGCTCCAGCTTTTACTCCAATGATGGACACTACATTAAACATTTGCAGGGAAATCCTAAAAGTGAAACGGGTGTTATTGATTTATTAAAGAACATCGTTATTTCCAATGAAAAGTATTCGCAGAAAGTTTCAGAAATATTAGACGGTGTTGTAGTTGTGGATTCTATCCGCACCGCACTTAAATTAAGACCTGACTACAAAGGCTGGACATTTGTAACACCGGACGGTGATACGCTTTCTGCCGACGGGGTTTTAACGGGCGGTTCTAAAGATTCAGCGGAATCGGGTGTTTTAAAACGCCGCCGCGAAATCAAGGAATTATCAGATAAGAAAAACGAATGGGCCGGAAAATTGGCGTTGGCCAATGCCTCCCTTAAAAAAATAGTTGAGCAACTTTCTAATGTGGTTTCTGATTTTGAAGGCGCTCAGAAGCGTCGATTAGATCAGGAAATCAAAGTAGCGGAACTCAGAAAAGATTTTGAGCGCGCTGAAATGGAATTTACCCAGGCGCAGACAGCAGTTGAACGCCAGGAAAAAGAAGTTCGCCGCGTGTCTGAACAAGTTGAACAACTTTCCCAGAAAAATGCAGAGTTAGAAACCAGATTGATTGAAGTTCGCGCCATGAAATCAGAACTTGAGTCTGTTGTTGCGGATTTAATGAATGAATACGGTTCTATGAAAGATGGCTTTGAATCTCAGCAGGCCGAAGTGATGGACCTGCAGGTTCGCTCCGCCTCAAGATCTCAGGAATTTACCGGCGTAACCCGTCAGCTTGAAATGGTTCAGCGACAGGTTTCTGATTTAGATGCACAGCTTTCAAGAATGTCGGAAGAAGCCGAAGGTTATACTTCGCAGATGTCTGAAGGTCAGTATGCCCTCGAGCAGGCTAAAATAGATTTCGAACGAATGCTCGCAGAAGTTGAAACCAGACGCATCGAAGCTGCCAGCATCAAAAATCAGTTTGAGATGGAAACTTCGCATATTCGTATTCTTGAAGATAAAGCAATTACTCTGCAGAGAGAGCGCAATGACCGATTGGCAAAAATGAATGATGCTCAACTTAAACTTGAGCAGGCCAAAATGAAAGAGCAGTACCTTGTTGATCAGGTACGTGAAAAATACCTGCTGCTTTTACCGGACGTCGTTTCAAAATACGCTGATCGTGAAGGAAATCCTGAAGAAGCCGATGCGGAATTAAAAGATTTACGAGAAAAACTCGCAAAAATCGGTGAAGTTAATTTATCTGCAATCACGGAGTATTCTGAAACCCAGGAACGCTACGCTTTCCTGACCCAGCAGCACACGGATTTAACAGATGCAAAAGAACAGCTCAGAAAAGTAATCGATCGCATCAATAAAATCTGTGCAAAACGTTTCAAAGAAACTTTTGATCTCGTTAACGATAGATTTCAAAAAGTATTTCCGGTTTTATTCGGCGGTGGCGAGGCTATGCTGCAATTAATCGAAGATGTTGAAAAAGGCGAAATGGGAATTGAGATCATAGCTAAACCTCCGGGTAAAAAAATGCAGAATGTAACACTTATGTCAGGTGGCGAAAAAGCCCTTACAGCTGTGGCGCTTGTGTTTTCTATCTTTCTGGTTAAGCCTTCTCCGTACTGTTTGCTGGATGAGGTTGATGCTCCACTTGATGACGCAAACGTTTTCAGATTTAACGATTTAGTTAAAGAAATGGCGAAACGTTCACAGATTATTGTGGTCACTCACAATAAACATTCAATGGAAGTGGCGCAGAAACTTTACGGTGTAACAATGCAAGAGCGCGGTGTTTCAACTATGGTTTCGGTAAGTTTAGCTGACATCAGATAGTTTCTATAATAGTGTGAGCGTCTATGACTGGCGCTCACTCAGATCAAATCGTACTTTTATTAGGTTTCGTCGCTTTACTTTTTTTTGTAGTCACCGGCGTAATTGTTTTTTCGCAGGTTAAGAAAAGAAAACAGTTACCTGAACCCGTTCCCTCAAAAGAAATACTCAAATCTGCAGAAATAGAAATTCCGGTTGAAGAACTTGTTGAACCCGAGCCGAACCTGCATACCGCACTTAAAAAAACCGAAGAAAATTTTTTCGGGCGAATTCGAAAAGCCTTTACAAATTCCGATAAAAAAATTGTATTAGAACAAGTAGAAGAAATTCTTTACACCAGCGATTTGGGGCCCACCACGGTTCAAAAACTGATGGACGTGGTTGAAAATGAACTCAGCGGCAGCGAAATGGCCAAAATTGATTCTGTAAAGTCAGCTCTGCGAAATCAGATGCTCGAAATTTTAAAACCGGTTCACACATCAAGTGAGTTATTTAAACGCGCGGGAAGCGGCCCCACTGTTTTAATGGTTGTGGGAGTCAATGGTGCTGGGAAAACCACTTCCATCGGGAAAATCTCAGCCCTCTTGGCCGGCGAAAATTTAAAAGTTTTAGTAGCGGCGGGCGACACCTTCAGAGCCGCCGCCGGCGGGCAACTCAAAACATGGACCGATCGTGCAAAAGTAGATATCTTTTGGCCTGAAAACACCACGGATCCAAGTGCCGTTGCTTTCGATGCACTAACAAAGGCCAAGGCACAGAATTTTGATTTTGTTATTTTAGATACGGCCGGACGATTACACACACAGGCGCATCTGATGGATGAACTGAAAAAAGTAAAACGGATTATGGCAAAGGTTATTCCGGATGCGCCTCATGAAACCTGGATTGTTCTGGATGCAAATTCAGGTCAGAACGCATTGATGCAGGCTAAAGAATTCAATCAGGCCTTAGGCTTAACCGGAGTGGTGCTCACTAAAATGGACGGTACCGCCAAGGGCGGAGTAGCATTGGGTGTAGTAGATCAGTTAAATATTCCGATTAAATTAGTGGGCATCGGTGAAAAAATTAATCATCTGAAGCCATTTGATTATAATGAGTATGTGGACTCTATATTAGGCTAACTGTATAAAGGAGAACTTATGAAATTTATTTTTCTCATCAGTTTTTGTTTTTACAGTCGGTTCGCATTTGCAGAAAAAAAAGTTTTGCTCACGCCTTTTCAAACCAACATTCAGAATTGTACGGATAAAAAATTTGACGTTCTCAAGATTGACAGCAATAAAAAACTCTATGATGCCCTCGATAAGTTTTATGCTTTAGCCACAAGTGAAACCCTTTACCGCGAAGTTGTTTACACGCAAAAAGGCGAAGAGAGAAAAATGAAATTCGAGGACGGTGTCATTCAGATTTTCACAGTTGAAGGCGAGGACGACACTTTTAAACTGCTCAGCTCGGAAAAATTCGGCGAAAAAAAAGAAGATTACCAAGCGCGTCACAAAGTCCGAAGTGCTGAAGCTCGGATTAATCAGCTTCTATTTAGAGCAGAAATTAAAACGGATTATCAAAAAGTTAAAGAAACCAGAGCTAAACAAGTTATTATGAATATTACCTGGTCCGATGGCCAGATTAAATCCCTGAGTATCGAGTTTTCAGGCGAGAAAAAAGCTCTCAGCTGTATTCAAAAAGAGCTGGCTGATATCTGCAATTGCCGAATCTGATTTATTAGTTTCTATTAGTTAATATATTAGAAAAATGCTTGATGCCGCCACTTTAAGTTTATACACTTAGAACTGTAAGTATTTGTTTACTTTGGATTTTTTAAAAAGAAAGTACAGATTTGGTCATGGCAGAGTCTCAAAAAGCTAATAATAAAAAAACCTTCGATTTTAAAATTGCCGGTGTTCCCTATAAGTTAAAAACTTCGCATGGGGAAAATACGGTCAATGAGCTTGTAGATTATGTTAATAATAAAGTGACTGAAGCTTTAGCTGTTACTAAAAACTCATCTTTTCAAAACGCGGCCGTTTTAGCCGCGTTTAATATTGCTGAGGAAATGATTCTTTTGAAGCAGCGAGCTCAAAGCGAGTTGAATAAACTCGAAATGAAAGCTCTTAAACTTTCTCAAGATTTAGAAAATTCAAAAACAAACAAAGTTAACTTGCTTTAATTTTTGCTCTTTCGTGAGCAAGCTTTGGGGTTGTTTTGAAATCGACTGTTAGAAATAACATTTTAATTAAATTAAATTCGTTAACTCGCGACGAAAAAAAACGCCAGTCTGAACTTATTCAAAATCAACTGCAGAGTGTCCTAAAAAACGAAAGTGGCTCATGGGCTGCCTATGTTAATTTAAAAGATGAACCTGAAATCCGCTGGAACGAAGTTTCATCCCAAATCGATTGGGCTTTTCCAAAGCTTGAAAACAACGAAATTGAATTTCGAAGAGCCGTGCAGAACTTCAAAAAATCCTCTTTAGGTTTTTCAGAGCCTGAAGATGGTGAAAAAATCGGCTTAGAGCAGATCAAGGGAATTGTAGTTCCGGCTCTGGCTTATGATCTGGACGGACATCGTTTAGGCCGTGGCAAAGGTTTTTACGACCGCGCTTTAGCCGGGTTTACCGGACAAAAAATCGGAGTATGTTTTAATGTGTCGTTATGCGAAGAGTTACCGCGTGAAGGCCATGATATCAAATGTGATCAAATCGTAACTGAAAATCAAATTTATCAAGTTAATAAGCCTGAAGGAGTTAGAAAGTGGAATTAGTATTTGTGCTGGCCGGATTTTTAGTCGGAGCATTCGTTATTTTTGCGTTTAAGAGAATACAGGATCAGAACACCAAAAAATCGGCCAAAGAAGAAGCCGACAGAATTCTGAACAAAGCCAAGTCTGAAAGTCTGAAAATCAAAAAAGATTCAGAAGTTAAAGCCAAAGACTTTGAATTAAAAGCGCGTAAAAATGTTGAGACGGATATCAATAAACAGAAATCGCAGACTAAAAATAAAGAGCTGCAACTGGAAAGACGTTTAAAAGAAATTGATGACCAGTTTAAACATCGTCAGGATGAAAACGACAAATTCATGAATCAGTTAAAAGATCGTGAAGAAAAAATAGTGATCACTGAAAACCGTTTAAAAGATGTTGAAAAAACCGCTACTGAGCAAATCCAGAATTTACAGAAGAAACTGGAAAACATCGCGCAGATGACACAGGAACAGGCCCGCCGTGAACTGTTTCAGGTTCTGGAAGAAACAGCCAAATTAGAAGCTGCAAAAAAGATCGCCGAAATCGAAGAGGAAACTCTGAAAGAGGCTGATAAAAAATCCCGTAATATTTTAGCCCGTGCCATGGCCCGTTTTGCTTCAGAGTT
>JAYTFA010000348.1:0-9893 GCA_043734765.1 Pseudobdellovibrio sp.
TTTTCTATAATTATTATACGCGCAAAGTAAAAGGAATTTATACCAGCCTGGAAAGCGTGAAGGAACTAGGCCTTGCCTATGCAAAAAAGAAAGGTCTGAATTAATGGCTTTTAAATCCGATTCTCAAGACGACTTAATGGCCGAAATAAATGTTGTACCGCTGGTGGATGTAATCCTGGTGGTGCTGATTATTTTTATGGTGACGGCACCGATGATCATGAAACCCTCTATTAACATAAATTTGCCAAAAGCAGGGGCTGGCGATTCCACGGCACCCAGTAAACTTAACATTGTTATCGGAAAAGACGGAAATTTAACCTTAGATGGTAAGGCCGCTGACGATCAGCAGATTAAGAATGCCGCAGCAGAAGAATCCAAAAAAAATCCCGATATTCAGGCTATTATTTCAGCCGACCGCGACGTATCTCACGGGCGAGTTGTCTCAGTATTAGATATTGTTAAGGCAGCCGGTGTGAAAAAGTTTGCGATCAGTATTGACAAGAAGTAGATAGCGGCCAACGTCCGGGACTTCATAGTCCTTCTGAACGAAGGGCGGTATTTTCTCAATTTAACTCGACTGAAGTCCTCAATATTTCCTCACTAAAGTCCGAATAAGTTAAGATGAAGCCGTTTCCGCAAGAAGCCAAGTTTATCTTAACATTTTTCGTAATATTAACGGCTTTTGCACTGTTTACCAATTTTGACTTAGATTCTGACTCTCCGACAAAGTCCCTGCGTAGTATCAGCAGTGAAGCTGTTAAAGTTAATCCAACTTTGAATCGTGAGCCGGCTTCTGTTACAGAAGAGGGCTCTTTTGTTCTGAATAAAGAATTTTTATGCAATTCCATCCAAAAACCTATTCTGGACAAGGTCAGCAAACATATGGTTCAGATTAATTTTAAGATGTGTTACACACAAAAATCTGTGCGTAATATAGTGCTCGAAAATCAGAGCAATGGATTTAAAGCTCAGATATTTAAAGTTGATAAAAATATTTTTAAAACGGATTACATCCAATTAAATGATGGAATTAATAAACTCAAATTAGAAGTTGTCCTAAAAGATGGGCAAAAAATTGAAGAATCGCTTGAAATATTATCAGGTTCTTAACTCAAAGCAGTAATGACCCTTGAATTTAATAGACACAGGTTGGCGCATTAAATAGGTTCACTCCATTGTGATGGTTGAAACTAATTTAACGCTTAGCGGTTTAAAGAATAGATCTGATTTACATGTGGCTCGGAAAATCTGGCATATGTCCGGTGTTTTCACGATGTTTGCAGCATGGGTCTTTCTACCTTACTGGGCTTCAATGACTTTATTAACTCTTGGTTGGCTGGTATTTGTACCGGCTGATTTTCTTCGCCAAAAGAATCCGGATTTCAATCGCTCTCTTGCCAGCGTTTTTCGCCCTATTATGCGAAGTAACGAATTAAATCGACTGGCAGGCACAACCTATTTAATTACCGGAATCCTGTTGATAACAATTTTTTTCAATAAAGGTGTAGTCGCACTCAGTTTATTATTTTTAGCTTTTGCCGATCCGATCGCGAGTTACATCGGAATTAAATACGGGAAAGACAAATTGTTCGGTCATAAATCTGTTCAGGGTTTCGTGGCGGCTTTTGTTGTTTGTACGACTCTTTGCTTTTTATTTTTATTCTATAACCAGGTGCAGGAATACATATTAATTGTAAGTTTGCTCGCGGGTTTAGTAGGAGCTTTGGCTGAATTAATTCCAGTGGCTAAACTGGATGACAATTTTACCATGCCGGTGGCCAGCAGTATCGGCCTTTCAGTTTTGTTTTACTTCTTTGGTTACTTTTCTTATTTTAATTAATTTTATAATACAGACTGGCTCATGCCAGATATGAGGTCTTATGTCGAATGCTGTTGATCATCCGGAAGAGGGTTACTCCAAATCTGGAAAAAAATTGGGTATGTATATTTATATTCTACCGAATTTAATGACGGTCGCTAATTTATTTTGTGGATTTATTTCTGTCATTTTTTCGATTAAGGGAGAATTTAAATCGGCTGCGATCGCCGTGGTGATTGCAGCGGTTTTTGATCAACTCGATGGTCGGTTAGCACGCTTAACCCATGCCACAAGTAAGTTCGGAGCCGAACTGGATTCTTTATGTGATCTCGTGAGTTTCGGTTTGGCCCCCGCCATGCTGATGTACCTATGGGCTCTCAACCCCTACGGTCGCGTCGGAATGATGGCGTGTTTTTTATTTTTAGCCTGCGGGGCTTTAAGGTTGGCACGTTTTAACGTGCAAGTCGGCGTTGTTGAAAAAAATTATTTTCAGGGTCTGCCGATTCCGATGGCAGCAGGTATTTTAACAACTTCCTATCTGGCTTTTGATGAGTTGGCATGGGCACCCGATTCATGGAGGGGCTGGTTGTTATTTTCGATGGTCGTTGTTATGGCCTTCGTTATGGTTTCTAATTTTCGCTACCGCTCATTCAAAGATCTGGATTTGAAAGAGAGAATTGCATTTAAGTATTTAGTGGCCGGGTTGGTTATTATAGTTACGGTTGCCTTGAAACCGGAAATTATGTTGTTTGTTCTATTTTTAACTTATGGAACTCTGGGAGCAATTTTCGGGGTGCTTCAGCTAGGCAAAAAACGCAAGATGATGAAGGCCAATGCTTACGCGCCTGAGGCGACAGCTGAAGAAGATTTACAAGAAGAAGACGAGAATTAAAAAATGAAAATATGGAAAAGGCCGCTTAAAGTAGGATTGGTAGGAGCCACAGGTGTTGTGGGCGAAACTTTTATTAATATATTAGAGGAGTATGCTCAACCCATTGCTGAGCTTCGTCCGTTTGCAAGTCAGAATTCTCTTGGACTTAATATCGAACTGGCTGGAAAGCAATGGCCGGTGCAGGTTTTAAAGCCCGATTGTTTCAATGGACTCGACATGGTTTTCTTTTCTTCCGGCGATGATATTTCACGTGAATGGGCTCCGCAGGCTATTAAATCCGGCGCTTTTGCAATTGATAATTCTAATGCTTTCCGAATGGATTCCGAGATCAAACTTGTGGTTCCGGAAGTTAACGGCAATTTGCTCAATGAGAAATCAATTCCGCAGATCATTGCAAATCCGAACTGTTCCACAATTCAACTTGTTGTTGTGCTTAAGCCGCTATTGGATAAATTCGGATTAGACGAAGTAACGGTATCAACTTACCAGGCGGTGAGTGGCGCAGGATTATCCGGGTATGAGGAATTGTTAAACCAAACAAAAAATTTTCAGCAGGCCGATCACGAACTGAAAGCGTTTTCGAAACAGATTTTGTTTAATTGTATACCGCAGATCGGAAGCTTCGGTGACGATGGTTTTTCAACAGAAGAATCCAAAATCATGAGCGAATCTTCTAAAATACTTTCGTTGCCGGAACTTAAAATTTCAGCCTTTGCAGTTAGAATTCCGGCCCTGAATTCTCATTCAGAAGCTGTGTGGGTCACGCTTAAAAACGAAGTGACAAAAGACGACTTCGTCAGTGCTTTAGGTAACTTCGAAGGAATTGCCGTACTGGACCAAGACTTTCCTACAGCTTTGGAAGTGTCCGGAGAAGAACCGGTATTTGTGGGACGTATCCATCAGGACCGTCACAATAAAAAACGATGGTTAATGTGGGTTGTTTCGGACAACTTAAAAAAAGGTGCTGCCCTTAATGGACTGCAGATCGCAGAACGTCTTTTTTGCTAATCTTCTGGTCTTAGCGCTGATAGACAGGCGATTATTGCCATGATGCAATAATGTAGTGATTAAACATCTCGTATTTTTCAGCTTTATTCTTTTCTTTAATCAAAAATCTTTTGCTGTTGCCGAATTATTAGTTAAGGCAGGAACCGTATCAATTTCCGGTCGCTCCGCTATTTCTGATGATCAGGCTACAATTTATGGCGGTATTGCGGGATCTCCGTGTTTAACAACGGATGGAGTTGCAACCTGCAATAGTTGTATCGATACAGGTGGTGCGGTCAATGCCTGCAACCAAAACAGCGTCTATTCAAGTTTGAAATTAACAATTTCATTCAAGGTAACTAAAACTGTAACCGGCATTGCACGCCTATTTATAGAATCCACTACCGCAGGAGTTTTTGATCCGGTAGTGACGATTCCTTCTGCAGCCTACACGCAGGACACATCAACGGTAACCTTAGAAACAACTTGGGCTGAAATTTGTTCGAGGTCCACCGGTTTAAACGGAAGTTGTGTCGGAGCCGTACCGCTATTGGCCACTAAAGGACTAAAATTCGGGGTTGATTCCGATAACAGTGGCGAAGTTGAAGACGCAGAAAGAAAACTGGTTACGGTGAAGCTACATTATATTCCCGCTGGCGCGGCTGCAGTTACTCAGCCTTTTTGTGCAACGAGTGCAGCTGCAGGAACGGGGATCTGCAATATTTCATTTTTGCCGGGTGATGCAAAGGTATTCATAGATCAAGCGATTTACAAAGGAGACGATGCATCTTCAACCACCACCGGTGGAACGGTCACATGGGAATCTATCGCAATTTTTCCGAGACCGGTTACTGCGGGAGCAGAAGCTGCAGCTTACAGCACATTCACAAACGGAGTTGTGCAGCCAATTTTTAAAACAGTAGATCCCACAAATGGCAGCATTCCGGATTCTTCAGTTTCAGGTGGAATAACGAATTTTCAGAAATACTGCATGGTTTATGCAACACGGAATAAAACCCAGAACATTTATAAATTTGTAACAACAGGGGTAGACACAACTAAGAGTTGTGTTACGCCATCGGAAGTTGCGGGAATTTTAGATGATAAGCACTGTTTTATTTCGACTGCGGCTTTCGGTTCAGAATCGGCACCTGAGGTTGAAATTTTCCGTAAATTCAGAAATAAATTTTTAGCCACTAATTTTTTCGGCAAAGCTTTTATTAAAATTTATTATCGCATCAGTCCGCCGATTGCCGATGTTATTTCCGAAAATAATTATTTAAAAACAGCAACCCGAATTGCCCTTTATCCATTTTTAGCGTTTGCATTTATAGCACTTAAGATAGGTTTTTTAATTACATTGTTGTTGTCGATATTGTTATTGTTCGCGCTGGTCAAATCGTCCCGCTATTTTAATTCTAAAAAAGCTTTGATTATTATCGTCATTTTGCTTGTGTCTCCTTTTTTAAGAGCGGAAGTCAGTCCGAATGTAGAGAAGATAAGTCATCCGATGGCACAGGAAGGTCTCGTCAGAATTAAAACAGACGGAACTTATATTTATGATACCGAAAGACCTTTAAAAAGAGAATCCAGCCGAATTACTTTCGGAAAGGCCAACCATCCGGAAATTTCATTGTTGATACAGCAGGCCGATGCGCAGGGTAATCTTACGGGGGTTAAAAAAGAATTTAAATTTTCAGATCTTTATGACGAGTCTTCCGGGCTGATGCTGTCTTACGATTATGAAAGATTTTATTCAGTTGAGAATGGTAAATGGGGGCTACAGGCGGGCGTGGGAGCTATGTTTGCCAACGGTCGCGGTCGCTTAACGGCAGATCCGAACGGGCCATCTACAGAAACTTTTACATTTGTGACCATTCCGTTAACTTTGGGTGGGGTTTATCGTCTTGAGTGGAAAGATAAACAATTATTTGCGCCGTATGCTGCCGGCGGTGGAACTTATCTTGTGCTTGCTGAAAAACGAGAAGATAAAGCAACTCCTAAAGTCATCGGTGGCCTGGGGTTCTATGCGGCCGGAGGGGTTCTTTTCAATTTATTGGCGTTTGATCGGGATGCCGGCTTCCAGTTGGAGAGCGAATATGGAATCAGCAATATGTGGATTTCGCTGGAGTTCAGAGTGATCGAAGTTCATAGTTCTGCTTTTTCTTTCTCTAACAAATATCTTAATGCTGGTCTTTCTTTTGACTTTTGATATATAAATTCACCCTATGCCACGAATAAAATTTACAGTAGCTTACGACGGAACGGATTTTTGCGGTTGGCAACGACAGAACCATGAACAGAGGCCCAGCGTTTGCCAAACGCTACAGACCGGGCTTGAAAAAATCTTCAATCAAAAAATTGCCCTCTTTGCCTCAGGAAGAACCGATGCGGGAGTGCATGCGCTCAATCAAGTTTGCCATTTCGACACAACCCGGTCTCTGGAGCGCCTTAATGGCTTCGATTTAAGCCGGGCGATGAAAACCCAGCTGCCTTCCACAATAGTCGTGAAGAAGGCATGGCTCGTTCCTGATGACTTCCATTCAACACTTTCCCCTGATAAAAAAACTTATAGATACCTGATTTACAACGCAACTCAGCATAGCGTATTCATGAGTCGTTACGCCGACTGGATCAGAAAGCCTCTTGATCTAAATTTTTTAAATGCAAGTTCCAAATTTCTCTTGGGAAATCATGACTTTAAGAGTTTTCAATCGGTAGGATCGGTGGTCTCTCATACGGTCAGAAATATTGAAAAAGCTGAGTGGAGCTGGAGAAAACACAATATTGCCCAGTTTACGATCACAGGATCCGGATTCCTTAAACAAATGGTAAGAAATATCGTCGGTACACAGCTCTTATTGGAGAAAAAGGGCTTTGCACCTGAAAAAATGCGGGAGATTATCGAATTTCGTGACAGAAAAGAGGCTGGACCACCAGCTCCACCCCAAGGGCTTTTTTTAATGCGAGTTTACTATCCTCTAGACCTTGACAATAAGTGCCGCGAACTTTAAAACACTCATTCATCTATTTCGGAGTAACTATGAAGACTTGGAACGCAAAAACAGAAGAAGCTGATCGTAAGTGGATTGTTGTAGACGCCGCTGGCTTGAGATTAGGTCGCTTGGCAACTCACGTTGCAAACATTTTACGAGGTAAGCATTTACCTACATTTACACCTCATGCAGATGTTGGTGGCTTTGTTGTCATCATCAATTCTGACAAAATCGAAATGACAGGCGATAAATGGAATTCAAAAAAATATTATCGTCATTCCCGTTTCTTCGGTTCATTGAAAGAAAAAACAGCTGAGCAAATGAAAGAAAACGATTCAGAATTTATTATTTCTGAAGCGGTACGTGGAATGTTGCCGGTAAATAAGCTTTCTAAAACATTAATTACAAAACTTAAAGTTTACAAAGGTCCTGAGCATCCTCATTCAGCTCAGAAGCCTGAAGCTTTCGTAATCAAAACTAAAAAAGGGTAATATAAAATGGCAGCTGCTGAAAAAATGTATTATGCAACTGGAAGAAGAAAAACGAGTTCTGCTCGTGTTTACTTAAAGCCAGGTAAGGGTCTTGTCGTTATTAATGGAAAAAAATCTGATGCTTACTTAACTCGTTTACAATCTCGTATGGTTATCATGCAACCACTTGATGCTGTAAATTTAATGGATAAGTTTGATCTAAAAGTAATGGTTGCCGGTGGCGGAGAATCTGGCCAAGCAGGAGCTATTCGCCACGGTGTTACTCGTGCTTTAATTGCTTTCAATCCTGAATTGAAAGATGTATTGAAAAAAGCCGGTTTCGTTACTCGTGATCCTCGTATGGTTGAGAGAAAAAAGTACGGCAAACATGGTGCGCGCCGCAGCGGTCAGTACTCGAAGCGTTAATTTCGTACTTACATTATGGTCTTTAGTCGGGGGAAATTTTCGTTTCCCCCTTTTTTATTCGATCTCACCTCAGTAAAAAATTTAATGTTAAAAACCTGTTAAAGAAATTGAAAATTTCTTAACAAATGATATCCTATTTTTAAACGGGTAGAGATTTATAAAGAGGTGATCTATGCAACAGAATTCAAATAAATTAGCACAGTTTCTAAAAGAAAAACGTACTCAGTCCGGCTTATCACAAAAAGATGTAGCGACAAAACTTGGATACAGCACTTCACAATTTATTTCAAACTGGGAGCGAGGAATTTCTCAGCCCCCGATCAACACGCTTAGAACATTGGCCAACATGTATAATGTGGTAGCCGAACAAATGTTTAATGTTTTATTAGAAGAAACAATGATTCAGGTTCAAGCGGATCTAAAAAAGAAATTTTATAATGAAGTAGAAGTGCCCACCGAGCATTCGGCTTAAATAAATTAGTTAATGTGTCTCGCGATGAGACACATTAACTAATTTATTTTATTCAAGCTTAAATAGAGACTGGACGATAAGACCTTGTAGGGGAAATCGAATATGTCTGAAGTTAAGGTTGTGAAAAAAGGTCAATTTTTATTTAAAGCAGGCGACAAAATTCAATCGGTTTTCATCATTCAATCCGGTCAAGTTAATCTGTGTTTACAAAGAAATAATAAAATTTTTGATATTATGACAGTCGGTAATGGTTACGTTTTTGCCGATCAAGTTGTATTAGGTTCAGCTCTCTATTTATATTCGGGTTTAGCTCAGCAGGAATTGAAATACACCGAAGTTCCGGTAGATGTTTTCAAAGCCCAATACGAAGCTTTAAATCCATTGCACAAGTCTTTCATCAAAACCATGGCTGATAAATTAAAATGGTGTGTGAATGAAGTTAAGAATTCAAAGCAGGACAGAAGCGCCACGCCTTGTGCTGAAGATACGATACCAAGAGTTTTTGGATCTATTTTTCATGTATTGAATCATAAAGGACTAAAAGACGGCAATAAAGCCAAGGTCGATTGGCTGACGTTGCGAAACTACTCTCAGCGGATTTTCGGTGAGTCGTTAAAACGTGTTGAGCAGATCACACAGATTTTAGTAAAATTAAAGCAGGGCGAGTATGTGATGGGCCGGGATCCCAATAACCCTGATCCTGATGCTCAAACGGAAATCCAGGGCTTTGAGATTTACGATTTACCCGCGCTGGAAGCATTTTTTGAATTTTACCAATACTATTATTATAAAGGCGGAAAGTCGGAGTTGTTAAAATACGACGAATCCAATTATAACACCTTACGTTTACTCTTATTGTCTTATGCTGCAGTCGTACCGGACAAATTCGGGGTTGTATCTAAAGACTTTATTGAAGTGACCAATTTCTTTAAAGAGTATGGTGTTAATCTCGGCAATGGACAATTTGCTTCATTGGAATCAAAAGGCTTATTTTGTAAAAGAAAAAACTCGCCCGATGGTAAGGTAAATTTACTATTTGATATAAAAGAATTTAAAACACAAATCGAAATCTGGTCGCTCATTAAAGAAATTGATAAATTAAATGAAAAGGGTGTCGTCGATTTAGCGGATATCGATGAGGGACCAAAAAAGAAATCACTGATTGCAGGTATTGAGTGCGGCGAATGCCATTCAGTTGTCAGCTTGGACAGTAAGTTCTGCGGCGAATGTGGTTCGAAGGTGATTAGTAAAGCGGCCGCCCCGGCCAGCGAAAGAAAAGCAGCATGAAAACAGCCATCGGCAGTTTGATTGTTGCAGTCTTTATTATTTTGTTTTCGTTTCAAAATTGCCAGAAGCCGCCTCATCCCGATGAAATCAGCGGACAAGCTCTGAGCTCTGTAAGATCCACTGATAAAATTGATTTAAGCCAACTTGCACTTAATAGCGTAAATTTCATTGTTCAAGACACCCAGGTCGTGACCAAGGCCGGCAACTCTTATCAGGTTAATTATAATAAAACTCTGCAGATTGATCTTAAAACGGGAGTGATTACAGAAAGTTCTGATTTAAGTGCCGAAACATTCAGTTACTGTCTTAATACCGGCCTTAAAAACGAATTGATTTCGATCTTAAAATCTTCACAGGTCTGTAAGAATCAACCTAAATTGCCTACCGGCACTGTTTGTACGCAGGTTATTAAGTTGCCTTATGCTCAGCTCTTTACAAGCGGGGAGCAATTTGATCTGGGATCGTCATCTGACGGTTGCGGAAGCAACTCAATTGACCTTTGTGAAAATCAGTCCGATTCCTTAAAGGGCTACATTGAAGCCCT